>NZ_SOEM01000014.1:0-117681 GCF_004368875.1 Neorhizobium sp. R1-B | reverse complement strand
ACTGATCGGGCCCAAACGCCGGTCAAAACATAACCGAACCCAAGGAAAAGCCGCGAAAATAAGCGTTCTTGCCCTTGTGTTCTTTCATTGGAGAATCCCCCATGAAAACGAGGAAACTCGGAAAAGAACTCGACGTCTCCGCAATCGGCCTTGGCTGCATGGGCATGAGCCATGCCTATGGAGGTCAGGACGAACAGGAGTCCATCCGAACACTGCATCGGGCGGTGGAAATGGGCGTGACGTTCTTCGACACCGCGGAAGTCTATGGACCTTTCGTCAACGAGGAACTCGTCGGCCGCGCCCTCAAACCCTTCCGCAGCAAGGTCGTGATCGCAACAAAGTTCGGCTTCAGGATCGATCCTGAGAAGAAGGATTCCAGCGCCATGTCCGGTCTCGACAGCAGGCCGGAGCTTGTGCGCGAAGTCGCGGAAGCATCGCTGAAACGGCTCGACGTCGACGTTATAGACCTCTTTTACCAGCACCGCGTCGATCCCAATGTGCCGATCGAAGATACCGTCGGCGCCATGGCGGAACTCGTGAAAGAGGGCAAGGTAAGGGCGCTTGGCCTTTCCGAAGCGGGGGCCGACATCATCCGTCGCGCCCATGCGGTGCATCCCATCTCGGCGCTCCAGAGCGAATATTCGCTCTGGACGCGCGATCCGGAAGGGGAGATCCTCGATACCTGCCGCGAACTCGGCATCGGCTTCGTTCCCTTCAGCCCGCTCGGCCGGGGCTTCCTGACCGGCAAGATCCAGAGTCCCGACCAGTTCGGCGCGAATGATTTCCGCAGCTCGCTGCCACGCTTCAGCGCGGAGAACATGGCGGCCAACGCTTCCGTGGTGAAATTGCTGGAGGAAATGGCCGCGGACAAGGGCGTGACGGCGGCGCAGCTTGCGCTTGCCTGGGTCCTGCATCAGGGCGATTTCATCGTGCCTATTCCGGGAGCCCGAAAAATTCCGCATCTCGAACAGAACGTCGCCGCGACCGAGATCGCGCTGTCGTCGGAAGAGGTGAGGACACTGGGAGACATGCTTGCGCCCGAGAAATTTTCCGGCGCTCGCTATGGGCAGCAGGCGGCTGCCTGGACCCCGAAGCAGCAATAACATCTGTCTGGACTGGCCTTGACTCCGCGCTATACTTCTTCCGGGAGGTACGGAGATGTCGGAAGAACAGGCAGTCCAGGCTGTCGTCCACCTCTACGTGGACGGAATGACGTTTGCGCATGAAGGAGCGCTTCGCAAGGCTTTCCACCCGAGGGCCTGCATCATCGGCAATTACCAAGGCACCGTCGAATGGTTGTCGCTTGACGAGTTTATCGCCGCGATCGCCTCGGAAGGCGCCGCACCCGCCGACACCCAGCCGCTCATCCAGATCGAGACCCTCGATGTTACCGGCGACACCGCAACCGTGAAAGTGGTGGATGAGTTCGCCGGCATGCGCTTTTCCGACCATCTCTCGCTCCTGAAGATCGATGGGCGCTGGACGATCGTCAACAAGCTTTACTACCTGCACTCCTGAGAAGCGCCGGCTACCGTTTAAGCTCGGGAAAGCCCGCGTAAAAGGCGGAATGGTCGCCCTCGTTGTTAGGCATGCCGATCTTCGTCAGCACGCCGCGCGGTTCGGCGAAGCTGCGGATCCGTCGCGCCGGCTTTTCGTGCCACTGGATGTTCATAGCCCAGAGTTTCGGGAAGACCATGATCGAGGCGTAAGGCAGATGATCATGGATCCACCAGGCCATTTTTTGCCAGTCGCCCTCCTGATCGTAATTGTCGACGAGCCAGGGGAAAACCACGCAGGCGGTGGCGCCGATGAAACCCTTGGCATCGCGCCTGTCCCAGATATGATCAGCGGCGGTGTTGGCATTGGACGAGCAGTTGAGATTGTTCCGGTTGCCGAACTCGTTGACCTTGGGCGAACGATAACCGGAGCGCAGGTGCAGCCTGCCGAAAGTCGCCTGGAGCGGCTCCAGAAGCTCCTCGCATAGATGGCGCCCCGCTTCGATCGCGAGATCCGGGTCTTCGGGAATGTTCGGAATGCCGTAGAAATTGGCAATTTCGGAAAACAGGAAATCGCGGAAAAAGAAGTTCTTCGACAAACGGACCCGGCCGAGTTCTTCAAGTCCCTTCATCGATCCCGGTATGCGCATGATCGCCCTCTTCTTGTTGCCATATCGAACGGATTTTCCCCGGATGGTAGGGTAGCTATCGGAAAATCACGATGCCACCCGTTTTCGCAATTTCGAGGCATATTGTAGTTGCATATGCAATTATATCTGCTATCCTCTTCGCATGTTTGATCATTGCTTGTATTTCAACACCACAGCACTGGCCCGTCAGTTGGAGCGTGTCTGGTCCGAGGCCTTCAAGCCTTTCGACCTCACTCCGCCGCAAGCCTTCACCTTGCGCGCAGTCCTTGCCAAACCGGGAATGCTGCATAGCGAGCTGGCGGATACGCTGAGGATCGCGCGGGCAACGGCCACGCGAGCGGTGGACGGGCTTGTGACGCGCGGGTTGCTGGAAAGGCGGCCGGCAGAACGGGACGGTCGGGAATGGGAAATCCATCCCACACCGGACGCTTTGATACTGAAGGACTCGCTGAACGCGGCCAGCGGCGCAGTAACCGAAAGGCTGAAGGCCGAGCTCGGGGACGAGGTATTCGCCGGGTTCGTCAAACAGGCCAGATCAATCGGCAGTTATCTGTCGTGAAGACACCTAATTAGTTGCATAGCTAACCAAAGGAGAAAAAGCCATGCCCATATTGAATGTGAAAGTCAGTGGAGAGCGGTCGGACGCCATGACCAGGGCGATAGCCGATATGCTGACAGAACTGACGCAGCGCATCCTCGGCAAGGATCCTGCAGTGACTGCCATCGCCATCGATTATGTCGATCCCCGCGACTGGCTCGCCGGCGGCCGCACGCTTGCCGAACAGGGCAAGTCGAGCGTCTATTTCGATATCAAGATCACCGACGAGACAAATACGAAGAGCGAGAAGGCCGCCTATATCAGGGAGGCATTCGAAGGGTTTGCGGCCCTCCTCGGCAATCTGCACGAGGAGAGCTACATCTATGTCCAGGATGTGCGGGCCGCCGCCTATGGCTATGGCGGCAGAACCCAGGAATGGCGGTATCAGCGGGCGAATTAAGCCCGCAGTACCCCACCGGTCGTCTTTTCGACATTGGCGACGATCTTGGCCGTCAGCGCCTCAAAATCCTCGTCCGTCAACGTCCGCTCGACCGGCTGGATCAGCACCTCGATCGCCACCGATTTCCTGCCTTCGCCGAGGGAGGCGCCTTCGAACACGTCGAAGACGTTGACGCCGGTGATCAGCTTACGATCGGCGGTGACCGCGGCCTTGACGAGCGATCCGGCTTCCACTTCGCTTCCCACCACGAAAGCGAAATCGCGCTTCACGACCTGGAAGGGCGAAAGCTCCAGCGGCGGCTTGGTGCGGGTCGCCTTCTTCTTAGGATCGGGCATGGCATCGAGGAAGACCTCGAAACCGCAGAGCGCGCCGGAGACATCGAGGGCGCCGAGCATCTTCGGGTGGAATTCGCCGAAGTAGCCGAGCACGACCTTCGGGCCCATCTTGATCGTGCCCGAGCGGCCGGGATGATACCATTCCGGCGCGCCCTTCTCGATCTGGACATTGCCCATCGGCAGGCCGCAGGCTTCGACAACGGCCAAGGCATCAGCCTTGGCGTCGAAGACATCGACCGGCTTGCCGCCGCCCTTGGCACTGTTGGACCACAGGCGGCCGGAACCGTTGAGCGAGGCCGTGCCGCGGCGCACGCCGCCGGCCACGCGCCGCTGGCCTTCCGGCTTGTCGCTCTCATAGGTGCCGGAGACCTCGAAGATCGCCACGTCGCCAAAGCCCTTGTCGGCATTACGCTGCGCTGCCGTCAGCAGGCCCGGCAGCAGCGAGGGCCGCATGTCCGACATGTCGGCCGCGATCGGGTTCGCAAGCTTCAACTCGCGCTGCCCGCCACCGAACAACCTTGCCTGATCCTCGGGGATGAACGACCAGGTGACCGCCTCCAGCATGCCGCGAGAGGCGAGTGCCCGCTTGGCGGTGCGGGTGCGCACCTGCAGGGTGGTCAGAATCCTGGCGTTGACGCTCGAAAGCTTGTCGATCGGCTCGGGCCTGATCTGATCGACTCCGTGAATGCGCATGACCTCTTCCACGAGGTCCGCCTTGCCGTCGACGTCCGGCCGCCAGGAGGGGACGGTCACCGAGACGCGCTCGCCGTCGCCCTGCACCGTGAAGCCGAGGCGCGTCAGGATCTGCCGGCTTTCCTCCGTCGAGACTTCCAGCCCCGTCAGCCGCTTCACCTCGGAGAAGGAGAAATCGATCACTTTCGGCTGATGACCTTTGTAACCGACTACCTTTGCTTCCGCTGCCGTACCGCCGCAGAGCTGCAGCACCAGTTCCGTCGTGCGCTCGAGCCCCGGCACCATATATTCCGGATCGACGCCGCGCTCGAAACGGTACCGCGCATCGGTGATGATGCCGAGCGAACGGCCCGTCTTGGCGATGTTGATCGGATCCCAGAGCGCACTCTCGATCAGCACGTCGGTCGTGTCCTCGTCGCAGCCGGAATGCTCGCCGCCCATGATGCCGCCGATCGACTCGATGCCCTTCTCGTCGGAAATGACGACGTTGTTGGGCCCGAGCTTGTATTCCCGCGTATCGAGCGCGAGGACCGTTTCGCCTTCCAATGCACGCCGCACCGTCAGGCCGCCCTTGACCTTTGCGGCGTCGAAGACGTGCATCGGCCGACCCTGATCGAAGGTCATGTAGTTGGTGATGTCGACCAGGGCGTTGATCGGGCGAAGGCCGATCGCCTTCAGCCGCTGCTGCATCCAGACGGGGCTCGGACCGTTCCTGACGCCGCGCACGAGGCGAAGGCCGAAGCCGGGGCAGAGCCGCTCGTCGTCAAGCAATATCCTGAGGCCAACGGAGGTCTCGCCTTCAGTCTTGAAGGAAGGCTTCGCTCGCGGCTTCAGCGTGCCGAGGCCGGCGGCGGCGAGATCGCGGGCGATACCGTGGATCGAGGTGCAGTCCGGACGGTTCGGCGTCAGGTTGATCTCGATCACCGGATCGTCGAGGCCGGCATAGGAGGCGAAGGGGGTGCCGACCGGCGCATCTTCCGGAAGATCGATGATGCCCTCGTGATTGTCGGACATGTCGAGCTCCTTTTCGGAGCACATCATGCCGTGGCTTTCGACGCCGCGGATATTGCCGACGGCGAGCGTCACGTCGATACCGGGAACATAGGTGCCCGGACGAGCCAGGGCCCCCACGAGACCGGCGCGGGCATTCGGCGCGCCGCAGACCACCTGCACCGGCTTGCCGTCGCCGGCATCCACCATCAGCACCTTCAGCCGGTCGGCCGACGGATGTTTTTCGGCCGAGACGACCTTGGCGATGACGAACGGCTTGTAGGCCGCCTTGTCATCGACGTCCTCGACCTCAAGGCCGATCGCCGTCAGACGCTCGCAGATCTGGTCCAGCGTGGCATCGGTCTCAAGATGTTCCTTGAGCCAGGAAAGCGTGAATTTCATTGTGTCAGTCCTCCCTTAAGCGCTCAAGCCGCCGAACAGCGTCGGCATGTCGAGCGGGCGGAAGCCGTAGTGGTTCATCCAGCGGACATCGGCGTTGAAGAAGTCGCGCAGGTCCGGCATGCCGTATTTCAGCATGGCGATGCGGTCGAGACCCATGCCCCAGGCAAAACCCTGGAATTCATCGGGGTCCAGCCCGCCGGCCTTGAGCACGTTCGGATGCACCATGCCGCAGCCGAGGATCTCCATCCAGTCGCTGCCCTCGCCGAACTTGACGATCGGGCCGGAGCGGTCGCACTGGATGTCCACTTCGAAGCTCGGTTCGGTGAACGGGAAGAAGGACGGGCGGAAGCGCATGGTCACCGACGGCACTTCGAAGAACGCCTTGCAGAATTCTTCCAGGATCCAGCGCATGTGGCCGACATGCGACTTCTTGTCGACGACGAGCCCCTCGACCTGATGGAACATCGGCGAATGCGTGGCGTCGCTGTCCTGACGATAGGTCTTGCCGGGAATGATGATGCGGATCGGCGGCTTCTCGGCTTCCATGGTGCGGATCTGCACCGGCGAGGTGTGGGTGCGCAGCACCTTTCGCTCGCCATGCTCGTCCGCCTGGAAGAAGAAGGTGTCGTGCATCTCGCGGGCCGGATGGCCCTCGGGGAAGTTCAGGGCCGTGAAGTTGTAATAGTCCGTTTCGACGTCAGGACCTTCGGCGATCGAAAAGCCCATGTCGCCGAAGATCGCCGTGATCTCGTCGACGATCTGGCTGATCGGATGAATGCGGCCGCGCTCGGCGGGTGAAGACCGCACCGGCAGCGATATGTCGACCGTTTCGGCCCGCAGCCGGGCGTCGATCGCGGCATCCTTCAGCACCGTCTTGCGGGTGGTGATCGCGTCGGTGATCTCATTCTTCAGTGCATTGATCGCCGCTCCGCGCGTCTGGCGTTCTTCCGGCGACATCGAACCCAATGTCTTCAGAAGTTCGGAGACGGAGCCTTTCTTGCCGAGGGCACCGACGCGTACGGCCTCGATCGCCGCCTCGTCGCCGGCACCGGCGATTTCCGCCAGAAGCGAGGTTTTCAGGTTTTCCAGATCGGACATTGTTTCTTCCGTTTGATACTCGGCGAGGTGGAGGGCGAGGTCGTGACGGGCAAAAGAAAAACCCGCGCCAGCCGTAACCAGCGCGGGTTTCCCAAAATCAGTAGAGCTAATTAAGCTTGGGAAGCGCTGGTTAACGAACCGCGCTTTCAAACTCGTTGGTGGTGCCGGCGTCCTTGAGGTACTCCAGCGCCTTCTTGGAAGCGGCAACCAGTGCGCCGAATGCTTCCGGCTCATGGATTGCCATGTCGGACAGAACCTTGCGGTCGACTTCGATGCCGGCCTTGTTGAGGCCGTCGATGAAGCGGCCGTAGGTGAGGCCGGATTCGCGGACGGCAGCGTTGATACGCTGGATCCACAGGGCGCGGAAATTACGCTTCTTGACGCGACGGTCGCGCGTTGCGAACTGACGCGAACGATCGACAGCAGCCTTGGCGGCGCGGATCGTGTTCTTGCGGCGGCCGTAGAAACCCTTGGCTGCCTTCAAAGTCTTGGTGTGCTTGGCGCGGGAAGTAACGCCCCTTTTTACGCGTGCCATGTCATGATCTCCTTATCTGATCCAAAAGTGGCGAGGGTCTCAGAGACCGTTCGGCAGGTAGTTCTTGATGACCTTCTTGCCGTCTGCTTCGGCAAGAATCATCGTTCCGCGTGCATCGCGGATGAACTTGTTGGACCGCTTGATCATGCCGTGGCGCTTGCCGGCGGCGGCTGCAACGACTTTGCCGGTTGCAGTAACCTTGAACCGCTTCTTGGCAGCGGACTTCGTCTTCATCTTGGGCATTTTGCTACTCCGTTTTTGTATCGAAGCCGGCAGACGAGGCTGGCTTCAAGCATTTAGAACGGCCACGGCATGCCCTGCCGGACCGTTCGGACGCGCGCTTATAACCGCAGTCGGTCAAAAGCGCAATGGGGAAAGAAAGCGCGGCAAAAACCCCGGCCGAATTGCCGGCAATCCGCAGGCAGGCAGGTGACCGGCGCTTATTTCGGCGCCAGCACCATCATCATCTGGCGGCCTTCGAGCTTCGGTTCGGCTTCCACCTTGGCAATTTCCGTGGTGTCGTCCTTGACCTGAAGCAGAAGCTTCATGCCGAGTTCCTGGTGGGCCATTTCACGGCCGCGGAACTTCAGCGTCACCTTGACCTTGTCGCCGTCTTCGAAGAAACGGTTCATCGCCTTCATCTTCACCTCATAATCATGGGTGTCGATGTTGGGGCGCATCTTGATTTCTTTGATTTCGACGATCTTCTGCTTCTTGCGGGCTTCGGCCGCCTTCTTCTGGTTCGCATATTTCAGCTTGCCGAGGTCGAGGATCTTGCATACCGGCGGTTCGGTGTTCGGCGAGATCTCGACGAGATCAAGGCCGGCCTCTTCTGCCATGCGAAGAGCCTGGTCGGTCGGAACCACACCGAGGTTCTGTCCTTCGGCATCGATAAGCTGGACCTTGGGAATGCGAATTTCCCTGTTGGAGCGCGGCCCCTCTTTGACGGGAGCATCGGCTTTGAATGGTCTGCGAATGGTCGTATTCTCCATGTTGTTTCGGAACGCAAGCGACGACTTTGCTCGCCCGGCATGCGACCCCGGGGGCAATGTCGTGATCACTCGCGCGAAGTCAATAGCATATCGTCACAGAAAAATCACCTGCTGTCGGCAGGCGGCGAATCTGTTTTATAAGCCGCGCCAGGACCGAGGAACCCATCATGACAGAGGCTGCAGCCGACACCACCGAAAAGAGGATCACCGTGGGCACGGGCGCGTCTGCCCGCGAGATTGCCGTTCTTCATCGTCCGGCGAAAAAGAAAGCCGCGGGTCCGGCTCTCGTCTGGCTTGGAGGTTACCGGTCGGACATGTCCGGCACGAAGGCCGTGGAGATCGAGGCGCTGGCGGAAGAGCTGGGGCTTTCAGCAATCCGCTTCGATTATTCCGGGCACGGCGCCTCCGGCGGCGCCTTCCGGGACGGAACGATCTCGCGCTGGCTGGAGGAGGCAATCGCCGTCCTCGACACCATAAAGCCGAAACGCGTGGTCCTGATCGGCTCTTCCATGGGCGGCTGGATCGCGCTACGCCTTGTTCAGGAGCTGAAGAGGCGCAAAAAGGCGCCGAAGGTCGACGGAATCGTGCTGGTCGCGCCAGCGCCGGATTTCACCGCCGAACTCATCGAACCCCATCTCACCGAGGCGCAACGGCATTCCCTTTCCGAACGCGGCTATTTCGAGGAAGCATCGGAATACAGTCCTGAGCCAAACATCTATACCCGCGATCTTATCGAGGATGGCCGACGGAACCTGGTGATGACGGGCATTATCGAAACCGGTTGCCCCGTCCATATCCTGCAGGGCATGAAGGATCCGGACGTTCCCTACCAGCACGCCTTGAAGCTCCTGGAATTCCTGCCCGCCGACGATGTCGTGGTAACCCTGATCCGCGACGGCGATCACCGGCTTTCCCGCCCCCAGGATATCGAGAAATTAAAGGCCGCAGCGCGCAACTTAATAATGAATGATCAAATTTTGGGCTGAGACAAAAATGTTGCAGCCTTAACCATAAGAAGAGACCCGTGAAGATTAACAAAGGCTGAATGATTGACTCAGCCACCGTTCAGACCTTAACTTTTCGTTAGGATTTGAAGGGACGGGTCCATGATGAAAGCCTTGCAGGCGCGGCGACTTGCCGTGATCCTAGTTAGCGTACTTGTACCAGTAAGTGCAGCAGTGCCGGCTCCGCGACCAATAGCTTCCATGGTGACCGGAGCGATTACCTCCCAACCGATCGGGCATTTTGAGTTCTGCCAGAAGTATCAGGCGGAATGTTCGGTCAAGAGCCGCTCCGCTCCGGCTCCCAAAGTCAGCGCCAAGGGCTGGGCGCTCGTCCGACAGATCAACCAGGCAGTGAATGGCCGCTACATCGCAAAGACCGACAAACAGGCCTATGGCCGCGAGGAAGTCTGGAGCTATCCGACCAACTTCGCCGATTGCGAGGACTTCGCTCTCGAAAAGCGTCGGGAACTGGCGGCTCGCGGATTTGCGCTTTCGGATCTGCTGATGACGGTGGTCCGCAAGCCCGACGGCGAAGGCCATGCGGTGCTGACCCTTCGTACCTCCGACGGCGACTTTGTCCTCGACAACCTCGATGATCAGGTCAAGCCGTGGTACCAGACACCGTACACATTCCTGAAGCGCCAGGCGTCTTTCAACACCGGCCGCTGGGTCAGCATAGAAAACGGCAAGGATCTGCTTGTCGGCGCATTGCGCTGATCTGATCAAAGAGTCATCACGGGGGACTCGGGACCGCCTGCTATCGTCCGATAGCAGGCGGTCTTGTTTTGTGGATCGAAGTGTTTGACGTCCCGGCCCTTCACTTTGGGCTCAGAGCCTTCGCTGCTCAAAGCGCTTCGATGGGCATTTTGCCGCCCGCGCCGTAGCAGTTTTACCCATTCCCGATCAGGATGCCGGCAGCGAGCACCAGCGAGCCGCCGAACACGACTTGGAAAACGGCCCGCATGAAGGGCGTCTCCATGTAGCGGTTCTGGATGAAGGCGATCGCCCACAATTCCACGAACACTACCAGTGCAGCGATCGCCGTTGCGGTCCAGAAATGCGGAATAAGGTATGGCAGGGCGTGGCCAAGCCCGCCGACCGCCGTCATGATCCCGGACGCCAGTCCTCGCTTGATAGGCGAACCTCGTCCGGAAATCTTGCCGTCGTCGTGAGCGGCCTCGGTGAACCCCATGGAAATACCGGCGCCGACCGAAGCCGAAAGCCCTATGAGGAAGGTCGACCAGGTGTCGCCGGTCGCAAAAGCGGCGGCGAAGATCGGCGCCAGGGTGGATACGGAACCGTCCATCAGGCCCGCCAGCCCCGGCTGCACGTAAGTGAGAATGAACTGCCGGTGAGCGGTCGCATCCTCCTCCGACTTCACGTCGCCGGGTGTGTGCTTCTCGTCGAGCATCCGGGCAATATCCTCGTGCCCCTGCTCCGCGAGCGCCAGATCACCGAGAAGTTTTCGCGTCGACGCGTCGGAAACCCGCTTGGCTGCTTCCGTATAAAACCGCGCTGCCTGGCTCTCCATAGCTTCAGACTGCATCCTGACCGTGTCGAGCGGCAGGTTCTTGCGCAGCCAATCCGGCTTACGATCATAGAAGCCGCGCACGTGCTCCCGTCGGATCAGCGGAATCCTTTCGCCGAAACGGGAGCGGAATATCTCGATCAGGGAATTTTTGTGGGTTTGTTCGACCTCCGCCATATCTTCGAAAATCTTGGCCGAGGCGGGATACTGCTCTCTGAGGCTGTCCGCATAGGATAGATAGATACGGGCATCCTCCTCCTCCGAGGCGATTGCAAGGGCGAGAATTTCCTCCTCGCTCAGCGAATCAAATGAACGCTTAGAGGCAGGCAGCAGGCGGCCGAACATGGGAATCCTTTACTTAGAATAATTCTAAGTTATGTCGTGGATAAAAAAGTTCAAGCGGTTTTTACGGGCAGCGAGCGGCAGGAGCCCAGCGAAAACCCACGCAATATCTGGAAAGAAAGGCAGCGTCCTGTCGCAATTTTCCGGATTTTCCGCTTGCTGTTCCCGAAATGAAAGGATTAAGAGCGGCCCGCGCGGGCAAAGACCCACGTACCTCCCAAAATGTTAGAAGGCATTATTCCGATGAATCGCAGACATTTCTTCCGGCAGGCCGCGACCGCCGGCGTGGGGGCGGCTGCCGCGACAGCGCTTGCAGCACCTGCTATTGCCCAGGAAAATCCGAAGATCAGCTGGAGGATGACGTCCTCGTTCACCAAGAACACCGACATCCTGTGGTCCGCCGGTACGGACATCGTGGAAAGCGTGAAGGAGGCCTCGGACGGCAATTTCACGATCAGCCCCTTCGCAGCAGCTGAGATCGTGCCGGGACTTCAGGCCGCGGATGCCGTTTCGAACGGCACCGTCGAGATGGCGCATACATGCTGCTACTATTATATCGGCAAGGATCCGGCCTTCGCGCTCGGTACGGCCGTGCCTTTCGGTCTGAATGCCCGCCAGACCAATTCCTGGTTCTCGGTCGGCGGCGGCAACGAGCTGATCAACGAGTTCCTCGCCGGCTACAATCTTTATGCGCTGCCGGCCGGCAATACGGGTGTCCAGATGGGCGGCTGGTATCGCAAGGAAATCAATACCGTAAGCGATCTCAACGGCCTGAAGATGCGCATTGCGGGGCTTGCCGGCCAGGTTATGCAGAAGCTCGGCGTGACGCCGCAGCAGATTGCCGGCGGCGACGTGTATGCGGCGCTCGAAAAGGGCACAATCGACGCAACCGAATTTGTCGGCCCCTATGACGACCAGAAGCTCGGCTTCGTCAAGGTTGCGAAATACTACTACTATCCGGCCTGGTGGGAAGGCGGCCCTGCGGTCCATGCCTTCTTCAACCGCGAGAAGTTCAACGCCCTGCCGAAAAGCTATCAGCGAATGCTGAAGGACGCCTGCGCCAATGCCAACCAGAACATGCTTGCCCGCTACGACGCGCATAACGCCAAGGCGCTGAAGCAACTGGTCGCGGAAGGCGCCGTCCTGAAGCCATTCAGCCAGGAAATCCTCGACGCCAGCTACAAGGCTGCCCAGGAAGTCTATGCGGAACTGAACGCCAAGAACCCGGCATTCAAGAAGATCTACGACAGCCAGCAGGCCTTCAAGAAGGACGGCTATCTCTGGAACCAGATCGCCGAATACACCTACGACACCTATATGATGGTGCAGCAGCGCAAGGGCACGCTGTAGCCGTCAGGCTCGCGCCGAATTGCAGGAAGCCCGGAGCAGCCCTCCGGGCTTATTACATTTCGCTTGCCGTCTACAGAACGACGGGACTAAGAGCGGTAGGACACACGGGCTTCAGCTTCAATCTCCAAGGCCAAGCAGGAGGAATTCCATGAATCGCAGACATTTCTTACGGCAGGCCGCAATGGCGGGAACGGGTGCGGCAGCGGCGGCAGCGCTCGCAGCGCCGGCGATCGCCCAGGAAAATCCGGCTATTACCTGGCGCCTCACCTCCTCTTTCCCGAAAAGCCTCGACATCATCTTCGGCGCCGCCAACGAAATCGCCGCGAGCGTCAAGAACGCCACCGACGGCAAGTTCAACATCCAGATCTTCGCCGCCGGCGAGATCGTGCCCGGCCTGCAGGCAGCCGACGCGGTCGCAAACGGCACGGTCGAGATGGCCCACACCTGTTCCTATTACTATATCGGACAGGATCCGGCCTTCGCGATCGGTACCGCCATTCCCTTCGGGCTCAACGCCCGCATGACCAACGCCTGGTTCACGGCAGGGGGCGGCAACGATCTGATCAACGAGTTCCTGGCGCCCCGCAATCTTTATGCACTGCCGGCCGGCAACAGCGGTACCCAGATGGGCGGCTGGTTCCGCAAGGAGATCAATACCATCGACGATCTCAAGGGACTGAAGATGCGGATCGCGGGCCTTGCGGGCCAGGTCATGCAGAAGGTTGGCGTCACGCCCCAACAGATCGCCGGCGGCGACGTCTATCCGGCGCTCGAAAAAGGAGCGATCGACGCCACCGAATTCGTTGGCCCCTACGACGACCAGAAGCTCGGTTTCGTGAAGGTGGCCAAGTACTATTATTATCCGGCCTGGTGGGAGGGCGGCCCGGCCATGCACGCCTTCTTCAATCTGGAGAAGTTCAAGAGCCTGCCGAAGAGTTATCAGCAGATCCTGACGAATGCCTGCGCTTCGGCCAACAACAACATGCTGGCCAATTACGATGCCCGCAACGCAACGGCGTTGAAGCAGCTCGTGGCGGAAGGCGCCATCCTCAAGCCGTTCGGCCGGGAAATCATGGATGTCTGCTTCAAGGCCGCGATGGAACTCTACGCGGATCTTTCCGCCAAGAGTCCGGCCTTCAAGAAGCTCTATGACAGCCAGCAGGCCTTCAAGAAGGATGCCTATCTCTGGGCTCAGGTCGCCGAATACAGCTACGACACCTATATGATGACGCAGCAGCGCAACGGGGCGCTCTGACCCATCACAGGTAATGGAGCCTGGTGTCCTGTCCGGGCTCCGTTGGCAGCCGCCGATCGGCAATCCTGCTTGCGAGAATTTCGCTTGCCAATAATACGTTTTCAAATCAGGCAGTTGCCGCAGAAAATCTCCTCTCCTGACAGGGCTGCGAAAAATTAAATTGGGCGCCGAGCATTGATTATCCGAGGATAAGGCATATATTGCTGTCATCGAAAATTGCTTGCGACCTTTGTCAAAGAGCCTCGCGCTCCGTCAGATTTCCTCTCAAATATCGATCAAAGCGGACGAAATACTGTCCGACAACACTAGCGATTGAAAGGAAATCGTTATGAATACTGGTACCGTAAAGTGGTTCAATAGCACCAAGGGTTTTGGCTTCATTCAGCCCGATGATGGCGCAACTGACGTTTTCGTTCATGTTTCCGCTGTCGAACGTGCCGGCATGTCCTCCCTGACGGAAGGTCAGAAGATCTCTTACGAGATCGTTCGCGACCGCAAGTCCGGTAAGAGCTCGGCCGACAATCTGCGGGCCGCATAAGGATGTCATTCGCCTCGGCTGACCACGGATGTACTGGCAGCGCGCGCTTGAATGACGGGAAGAGGTCGGGGTAACGCCCGGCCTTTTTGTTTTTGCCCGGCTTCGGCCGAGCCTGAAGGAGAAGATGATGAGCCCGAACGTCTATGCCGTCGACGATGTCATCGTCCTCAAAGCCGGCCTGACCCGCACGGCCACCGGCGACCGGACATGCCGCGTCGTCGGACTGCTTCCGGCGGCGGATCGGGGCGAGCATCAGTATCGGGTTCGCTTCGATAACGAAAACTTCGAACGTCGTATCGTCGCAAGCGATATCGACGCGTCTGCGACCGCAACCTCCGCCGTCAAAAGCGAGGCTTCCCGGGAAACTCCCGGCGGATCGTGGCTCAAGCCGTCGCGCATGCGCATCGGCAAGTAATTTCAACCCATTGATAGAAGGCGGGGTTTTGCCCGCGATGGAAAGGAAATAGTTTGCAGGTTCTTGTCAGAGACAACAACGTTGACCAGGCACTCCGGGTGCTGAAGAAGAAGATGCAGCGCGAAGGCGTCTTCCGCGAAATGAAGGCTCGGAGCGCTTACGAAAAGCCTTCCGAAAAGCGCGTTCGCGAGAAGGCGGAGGCCGTGCGGCGTTACCGCAAGCTCGCCCGCAAGAAGATGCAGCGCGAAGGCCTGCTGCCGGCGCCGAAAAAAGTCGCCCGCCCGGCCCGCTGATATCTGTCACCGCCCGGACATCCCATCAGGAAGGAGGAGATCCCCATGACTGCAACCAAGGACGAATTCTTCAATCCCACCAAGCTTTCCGCGCGTGACAAGGCCGCCGCTACCGACCAGACAGCCCGCGCCATCATTGCCGCGGAAGCCAATCAGCGGGAAAAGAAAACCGAGAAACTGAGGCTGCTTCGCCTCGAAAAGGAAGCCGCCGAACCTTCGCCGGCGCCAGCTCGATCGAAGAGCCGCAAGAGTCTGACAGACCACTGATGTTCAAAAAGCCCGGGATTCCCGGGCTTTTTCTTTAGCGGAAGCAGTTGGGCCGACTACGCCGTCTGAAGCTTCAGCCGGCGCGGCAGCGGCGGGAACGCGAGGGCAATGAGAACAGCTCCAAGGCCCACCAGCGCAGAGCCGATGAACAGCCAGTTGTAGTTGTTGAACTGATCGAAGGCCCAGCCGCCGGCGAGCGGCCCAAAGGCCATGCCGATTGCGGACAGCATGGTCGCGGCGCCGAGAACCGTACCCAGTATCTTGGCTGCAAAATATTCTCCCGCCAGGACGGCATAGAGCGGCATTACTCCGCCATAGGTGCCGCCGAAGATCACCGCCAGCGCGTAGAACTGGGTGAGATCGCTTGCCATCGTGTAGGCGGCGATCACTGCCGCCTGGATCAATAGCCCGCCGATCAATACCGGCTTGACGCCCAGCCTGTCGGCCAGGACGCCGAAAAGGATCCGGCCTCCGAGACCCGCGGCACCTTCGACGCTATAGATGCTGACAGCCGCCATTGGTCCGATGCCGCAGAACATGGCATAGCTCACCATGTGGAAGATCGGCCCGGAATGGGCTGCGCAGCAGGCGAAAAAGGTGAAGGCAAGCACCAGGAACTGCGGCGAGCGGAACACGTGCGAGAGCGGAGTGTCCGCACGTTCCCCACCCGGCGCGGGGGCTGCGCCGGAAGCCGCCGCAGCCGGCGGATTGCGGACCAGAAACACCGTCGGCAGCAGCAGGATCCACGCGCCGACGCCGATCAGGAACATGGCCATGCGCCAGTCGTCATAGGCCGAGATCAGCCATCGCGCCAAGGGCGAGATCGTCATCGGCGCCATGCCCATGCCGGCCGACACCAGCGAGACCGCGAGACTGCGGTGTTTGTCGAACCAGGCCATGGTCACCGCGATCATCGGTGCGAAAAAGGCACTTGCCGACAAGCCCACCAGGCAGCCGTAGACGAGCTGGAACGCCAGCAGGCTCTCCACCTGACTTGCGAGCACCAGCGCCAATCCCAGCAACAGGGCGCCGATCAGTACGACCACGCGTGCGCCGTAACGGTCGCTGGCCGCGCCCCACATGAAGCCGCCAAGCCCCATGACGATAAAGTTCAACGTCATGGCGCTCGATATGCCGGCGCGCGACCACCCGGTCGTCGTGGCGATCGGCTCGATAAAGATTGCGAGCGAAAACATCGTGCCGACGGCGACGCAGCCCATCAGCGCCCCCGCAAAGACGATTGCCCATCGATAATTATTGCTCATGCCACTCCCCTTTCCACAGGTTCGAAACATCACCCGTTGGGCCTCACCGCAACGGGTCCTCGAATCTATGACGTCCGAGCCCGGCCTCTCCCGACAGACCTCACCTCTTTTTTTAGCGCCAGCTCGATCCCAACGCAAAAGCCCCGCACGCGGCGGGGCTTCCAGAACTCATATCGTCGTGACGTCGGTTGCGTCGGTATCAGTCGCCACCGGTATTCGGGCGGGCCTTGCCGACATTGCTGTTGGTCGATGCGGTCTTGCCGTCCGGCTCCTGGCCGTAATAGGTGCCGCCGAGGTGGCCGCCGCCGCTGGTATTCTCGACCTGCCGTTCGGCGCGCTTCACCGCTTCTTTCACGTCACTTTTACTCATGTCTGTCCTCCAGCTTGGGGTTGGTGACAGTGAGCTAACCGCCTCGATGGCGAGGTGTTCCCTGGCATCTCGATCAGTAAGGCCGGCCGCGACAGCGGAAATCCCGGAACCTCTTGACGAATGATAACTTTGGTCCTATTTGGAAACGATCGTTCTCCAACTGTATCCTTCCATGATGAACGCAGACGCTGCCACACGCCCACCGGGCCGCCCCAGAGAATTCGCGATAGAGGATGCCCTCGACAAGGCGATCGTCGTTTTTTCCGAGCGTGGTTATCATGCCGCCTCCATCTCGGAACTCAAGGAGGCAATGGGGCTGACGGCCGGTAGCCTCTACAAGGCGTTCAAGGACAAGAAGGCAATCTTTCTGGCCGCTTTCGACCGCTACAAGCAGGTTCGCAACGCCCTTCTCGACCAGGAAATCGGCGCCGGCACCGATGGCCGCGACAGGGTTTTCCGCATGCTGCGCTTCTATGCGGAGGCGTCGCATGGCGAAAGCGGGCGGCAGGGCTGCCTGGTGGTTGGAACGGCGATAGAGCTTGCGGTCTACGATGCGGAGGCGGCCGAGCGCGTCGGCCATTCGATGGCACGGAGCGAAGCTCTGTTCAACCGCCTCATTCACGAAGGGCAGGCCGACGGCTCGATCTCGAAGAGGATCGACCCGGATGCCACCGCCCGTCTCCTGCTGTCCGTCACCCAGGGCCTCAGGGTCCTCGGCAAGACCGGTCCCGACCGCGATCAGGCCTTTTCCGTGATCGACGCGGCGATGAAGCTGCTCGACTGATTTTATTCGATCCTTCCTCCCAAGGAGTTTTTGATGACCAGCAATAGTGCAACACTTTCGGCGCCGGCCGCTCCTTCCGCCATGTCGGCTGGCATGACCTTCATCATGGCCGCGGCTTGCGGCCTGATCGCCGCCAATCTCTATTACTCCCAGCCGCTTGCCGGGCCGATCGCCGCATCCATCGGCCTGCCGGCCCATGCGACGGGCCTCATCGTGACGCTGACACAGATCGGTTATGGCCTTGGCCTGCTGCTCATCGTGCCGCTCGGCGACCTTCTCGAAAACCGCCGGCTGATCGTGACGATGATTGGCGCTGCCGCGATCGCGCTCGTCGCCGCCGGTCTTTCGACTGCCGTCCTTCCCTTCCTCGCCGCTTCGCTGGCGATCGGCCTTGCCTCCACTGCCGTGCAGATGATCGTGCCCTTCGCGGCCAATCTAGCCCCCGACGCCCATCGGGGCCGGGTGGTCGGCAATGTCATGAGCGGACTGATGGTCGGCATCATGATGGCCCGGCCAGTCTCCAGCTTCATTGCCCGCTTCTCCTCCTGGCACCTCGTCTTTTTTGTCTCCGCTGCGGTCATGGTCCTGCTCGGCTTCGCGCTCGCCACCCGCCTTCCGAAACGGGTGCCGCAGACAAAGCTCTCCTATTTCGCGCTGATCGCATCGATGGGGCGCCTCTATGCCACACAGCCGGTGCTGCGACGCCGCGCCTTCTACCAGGCCTGCCAGTTCGCCGCCTTCAGCCTGTTCTGGACTGTCACCCCGCTTGTTCTGGCCGGTCCCGCTTTCCAGCTGAGCCAGGCAGGCATCGCGCTCTTCGCCCTTGCCGGCGTCGCGGGCGCCATCGCCTCGCCGATCGCAGGACGCCTCGCGGACCGCGATCTCGGCCGCCCAGCGACGATCTTCGGCATCCTCTCCGTGGCGATCGCCTTCCTGATCACCCACCTTGCGCCGGAGGGTTCCGCCATTGCGCTTGCACTCCTGACATTTGCCGCGATCCTTCTCGACTTCGGCGTGACGATGACGCTCGTTATCGGCCAGCGGGCGATCTACGGGCTTGGCGCCGATCTGCGCAGCCGTTTGAACGGCCTCTTCATGGCGGCCTTCTTCATGGGCGGCGCGGTTGGCTCGGCCGTCGGCGCCTGGGCGTTTGCGGAAGGCGGCTGGCTGCTTGCCTCGATGCTGGGCCTTACGCTTCCGGTCCTTGCGCTTGCCTATTCGCTCACCGAAAAGCGGACTGACAGGCAAGCCGAGTCCGCCTAAGGGCCATTCTGAAGGCCCTGATCATGTTCGAGCACGTTCTCGAACATGATCGAGGTCGATGAATCCGCTCCCGTTGCCGAAGGTCAGCCATCGCGTTCAAACCCGGAGGCTGCCATGCGACTGACCAGACGTCTTCTTCTCGCCCTTTCCCTTTGCACCACCGCCACGCCGCTTCTTGCCGCCGATCCTGTCGGCGTGCGCAAGATGAGCGTCGTCTCGCAGGACTATCCCCGCCCGCTCGCCGTGACGGTCTGGTATCCGGCAGCGGTGGCAGGAGCGCCAAGCGCGACCGGTCAGGATCGCATTTTCGAAGTTCCCTCCGCCTCGCAGGATGTGGAAATACGGAGAGGCCGCTTCCCGCTCATCCTCCTTTCGCACGGCTCCGGCTCACGGGCCGAGGGTATGGGCTGGATCGCGGCCGAGCTCGCCGAGGCCGGCTTTGTCGTCGCCGGCCCCAATCATCCCGGCACCACGAGCGGCGATTCCGCCCCGGCCGCAACACCCAAGATCTGGGAGCGCACAGGGGATATTTCCGCCGTCATCACCGCGCTCTCTGCCGATCCCCAATGGAAAGCCTCGATCGACCCGACCCGTATCGGCGCACTCGGCTTCTCGCTTGGCGGCACGACGGTGCTGGAACTCGCCGGCGCCCGCGCCGATCTTTCCGGCTATATCCGCTACTGCAAGGAACATCCGGACATGATGGACTGCCGATGGTTTGCAGGCGGCCGCGGCTATGCCGGCGGGGAGCAGGTCGCCGTGCAGCCTTTCGACCTCGCCAGCGTCGACAAGGCGCGGTTCGAACAGTCCAACCGTGATCCCCGCATCACCGCCGTGGTCGCCGTCGATCCGGGCCTTGCCACGGTGATGAAGCCGGAAAGCCTCAAGTCAATCGCCGCGCCAGTGACGCTCCTAAATCTTGGAAGCCCGGGACAAATCCCATTTGCCGTGCTGTCGGATCGACTGGCGACGCAAATAGCCGGCGCCAGCTACCGGCAGGTCGACAATGCCGACCATTTCAGCTTCCTGCCGGGCTGCAAGCCGGGTGCGACGGATTTTCTTCGATCGGTCGGAGAGATCGACCCGATCTGCGAAGAACTTGCCGAAAGATCGCGGGCGGATATTCACGTGGAACTTGCCGGCCTCATCAGACAGGCCTTCGAGCGCACGCTCAAATCCGGCCACTGACCGCTGGACGCGCAAGGATGCGGAGCCGGCGTTTTCGCCGGCTGGCGATGTTCATGGTTTTTTAGGAACCCGCAACGCAACCTGAAGGCAACTCCTCGTCATCTTTAGGTGCGCCATGATTGTCTGGCATGTGGTTGTGGCGATCCTGACACTCACGTTGCTTGGCGCCGCGGTCCACATATTTCGATCGTCTTTCAACTTCATGCCCGACATATTCGTTTCCGGCAGTGGCCGGTTTTTTCGCGAGCACATGATCAATGATGCGTTGAGTACCAACTACAGCTTCTGGGACATGGTCGCCGGCACGGAATATGACGAAGACGGATTTTACGAGTTCTTCAGCCTGAAGAATCTACGCATATGCTGCACACAGACGATAGCGGTCGGGCTGGCTGTGCTTTTCTCGTTCGACCCGCTCTGGGAAGGCTTCACTGGCGCCGTCGACCAGGCACCGGGATGGCTCTGGTCTCTTTTCGTTTACCGGATACAAAACCTGGAACTCATCTGAACCTCCGAGCCAGCTTGATCACGTTCCCGGAAGCCGTGGCGATCAGGCTACCCGCTTGTAGAACAGCGTCGTGCCGCAGAAGCCGCCTTGCGGCCACATGGCATAATCGGGAATGACCCCGACGCGTTCCCATCCGAAGCGCGGGTAAATGCTTTCCGCCTCGCTGCCGGTTGCCGTGTCCAGCACCAGAAGCGTGCGGCCGCGCCGGGCGGCCTCGGCCTCCACGACGTCCATCAGCTTGCGCGACAGGCCGAGGCCGCGCGCCGAGCGGTGCACGAGAAGCTTCATCAGGTCGCCGCGATGCGGCTGGTTCGGTTTCGACGCCAGCCCCACCTGCACCGTGCCGACCACCCTGCCTTCCACCTCCGCTACCGCAAGAATGATGCTGCCTTTTTCCACTGCATCGGCGATCTCCTGCCAGTAGCCGGTTGCGTCGCTTGGCTCGAAAGGCAGCATGAAGCCCACCGAGGCGCCGCCATTGATGCAGTCGGAGAGGATTTCGGAAAGATCGGGAAGGACGGCGCGGGCTTCTTCGGCATCGACGATTCGGATGGTGGTCATGTCTTGTTCTTTCGGGTCAGGAATTTACCGGCCACGGTCGAGAATGACCGCGTAGCGGGCCGGCTTGTCGGATGGATTGTGGAAGTCGAAGGCGTCGCCGATATCCATAAAGAGGCAGTCGCCGGGATGCAGCGTGTGGATAGTCTCGCCGATGACCATTTCCAGCACCCCCTGGAACAGCCAGACGTGCTGGGTCATTATCCGGCTCTCCTCGCGCGGCGGAAAGCTGACGCGGGCATGCGGCGGAAAATCCACCTCAACGATATCGACCCGGCTCGGCATGCCGGGCGGAGATACCGAGCGCCTCACATATCCCGTATGCGGATCGCGCCAGAGCTTCTGATCGGCGTGGCGGCTGACCGGCGAGGTTGTGGGTCCGTCATCCGCGAAGAAAGCCGAAAGCGACAGGCCGAGCGCCTCCGAAAGCCTCGCCAGCAGCGCCGCCGTCGGGCTCGCTTCCGCCCGTTCGATCCGCGAAATCATTGCCCGGCTGACGCCGGAACGGTTCGCCAGCTCGTCCAGCGTCAATCCCGCCCGGGCGCGCAGGCTCTTCAGCCGTTCGCTGATCGCGTTCTCTATTTGTGAATCCGGTCCGTCCATAATCTGAGAATTGCATTCTCTTATGATGGAATCAAGCGTCTTGTGTCAGGCGCATGAAATTTGCGGGGCGATGCCGTTTCCGCGATAGCTTCGGCCGCCGCCGATCGGCTATGGGAGCAGGATCGGGATTTGCACCGGCCCGGCCGGCAGCAATCCGCTGCCATTGCCGGAGAGACGAGATGAACGGCCAGACATTGGAAGCGGCCTCGCCCTTTTCGATCGCCAGCATCGTCGTCTCCATGACGATCGCGGCGATCGGCAGCGGCGTGATGTTCGCCTATGTGCCCTTCATGCTCACCCATTCCGCCGCGCCTTGGGCAGCGGGTGCGGCGGTCACCGCCGTCGCCTTCGGCGGGCTTGTCGGCTGCGTGATCGGCGGGCCGCTGATCAAGCGCGTCGGACATGCGCGGCTTTTTGCCTGCTCCATGGCGATGGTGATCATTGCCGCCGTGCTAATCGCCGCCGATCTGCCGCCTCTCTACTGGATCCTTGCCCGCGGCCTCTACGGCGCGGCCGCCAACGTCAATTTCATCATCGCCCAGAGCTGGCTGAACCATGCGGCATCGAACGAGTGGCGCGGCAAGGCCATGTCCTTCTTCTACATGGCCTATGTGCTCGGCCTCGGCTGCGGCGCCTGGATCTTTGGGCAGATCCCGACCGACGGCAATCTCGCGCCGCTCGCGGTCGTCTTCTTCACCGCGCTTGCCATCCTGCCGATCGGCCTTACCCGCCTGCCGAACCCGCCGCCGCCGGCAAGCGTCAGCGTCAACGTCAAGATGGCCTGGCGCATCTCGCCGGTCGGGCTTGTCGGCGTGCTGGCGTCCGGGGGGCTTTCCATGGTCGTGCAGGGTTTCACCCCGATCTATGCCGCCACCAACCAGGTCTCGCAAAAAGACGTGGCGCTCCTGATGTTCGTCATGCAGACCGGCCTCCTCTTCATCCAGTATCCGCTCGGCGTGCTATCCGACCGCATCGACCGGCGCGCCGTGCTCGTCATCACCTGCGGCCTCATCGTCGCGGCGGGCATCGCAGCACTCTTCGTCTCCTTCGCAACGATCCTCCTCCTGATGATCGTCTTCCTGGTCTTCGGCGGGGCGATCGAGACCGTCTATTCGGTCGCCAATGCGCATGCCAACGACCGCGCCGATCCCGGCGACTTCGTGCCGCTCTCCTCGACGCTGCTCGTCGCCTGGTCGACGGCCGCCACCATCGTGCCGCTCGGCGTCACGCTTCTGACGCCCGTCTTCGGCCAGCACACCTTCATCTACGCGATCATCCTGGTGGCGATCGCCTATGGGACTTACGTGATCTGGCGCCTCAAGGAGCGCAAGGCGGTGCCGGCCGACGAGCGCGAAAACATAGGCATCCGCAGCGCCCAGGTTCCGAACGCTTCGGTCCTTACCGATCCGGAGACCGGCAAACCCGCGCAATAGGCCGCAGAACCGGGTTTTATCCTCAACGAGTGGTTATCTTTCCGCTTTGCGGCAAGGACCTGCACTGCTATATGCGCGGGCCATGAGCACCAATTCCGCCCGCACGCCCCTCGACCATATCCGCAACTTCTCGATCGTGGCCCATATCGACCACGGCAAGTCGACGCTCGCCGACCGGCTGATCCAGACGACCGGCGGCCTGGCCGAGCGCGAGATGTCGGAACAGGTGCTGGACTCGATGGATATCGAGCGCGAGCGCGGCATCACCATCAAGGCCCAGACGGTGCGCCTGCACTACAAGGCGAACAACGGCGAGACCTATATCCTGAACCTGATCGACACCCCCGGCCACGTCGACTTCGCCTATGAGGTGTCGCGTTCGCTGTCTGCCTGCGAAGGTTCGCTGCTGGTTGTCGACGCCAGCCAGGGCGTCGAGGCCCAGACGCTCGCCAATGTCTATCAGGCGATCGACAACAACCACGAGCTCGTCACCGTCCTCAACAAGATCGACCTGCCGGCCGCCGAGCCTGATCGGATCAAGGAACAGATCGAGGAAGTGATCGGCATCGACGCCTCCGACGCCGTTCTCATCTCCGCGAAGACCGGACTCGGCATTCCGGACGTGCTGGAAGCGATCGTCCACAAGCTGCCGCCACCGAAGAGCGAGCTTGGCGACAAGGGACCGCTGAAGGCGCTGCTCGTCGACAGCTGGTACGACACCTATCTCGGCGTCATGGTTCTGGTGCGCATCATCGACGGCGTGCTCACCAAGGGCCAGACCATCCGCATGATGGGCACGGACGCCAAATACACGGTCGAGCGCGTCGGCGTGCTGACCCCGAAAATGGTCAATGTGGATTCACTCGGTCCCGGCGAGATCGGCTTTATCACCGCCTCGATCAAGGAAGTGGCCGATACCCGCGTCGGCGATACGATCACCGAGGACAAGCGGCCGACAGCGCAGGCGCTTCCCGGCTTCAAGCCGGCCCAGCCGGTGGTGTTCTGCGGCCTCTTCCCGGTCGATGCGGCCGATTTCGAGGATCTGCGCGCCGCGATGGGCAAGCTGCGCCTTAACGACGCCTCCTTCTCCTTTGAGATGGAAAGTTCCGCGGCGCTCGGCTTCGGCTTCCGCTGCGGTTTCCTCGGCCTCCTGCATCTCGAAATCATCCAGGAGCGCCTGGAGCGCGAATTCGACCTCGACCTCATCGCCACCGCTCCCTCGGTCGTCTATCACCTGGCCATGACCGACGGTTCGACCCGCGAGCTGCACAACCCGGCCGACATGCCTGACGTCGTCAAGATCGCCTCCATCGAAGAGCCGTGGATCAAGGCGACGATCCTGACCCCGGACGATTATCTCGGCGGCATCCTGAAGCTCTGCCAGGACCGGCGCGGCATCCAGACCGAACTCACCTATGTCGGCAAGCGCGCCATGCTTTCCTACGAGCTGCCGCTCAACGAAGTGGTGTTCGATTTCTACGACCGCCTGAAGTCGATCTCCAAGGGCTACGCCTCGTTCGACTACCATCTGCACGGCTATCGCGAGGGCAATCTCGTGAAGATGTCGATCATGGTCAACGGCGAGCCGGTCGACGCGCTTTCCATGCTCGTTCACCGCTCGGCGGCCGAAAAGCGCGGCCGCGACATGTGTGAAAAGCTGAAGGACCTGATACCCAGGCACATGTTCAAAATCCCGATCCAGGCCGCCATCGGCGGCAACGTGATCGCCCGCGAAACCATCTCGGCCATGCGCAAGGACGTGACCGCCAAGTGCTATGGCGGCGACGCCACCCGCAAGCGCAAACTTCTGGAAAAACAGAAGGAAGGCAAAAAGCGCATGCGCCAGTTCGGCAAAGTCGACATCCCCCAGGAAGCGTTCATCGCTGCGCTGAAGATGAAGGACGATTGAGGCCGCAGGTCGCCGTCAGCTCTGATCTTCATGCCGTGCCTTGTGCGGGCGGAACCTTGCCGTCGGGCGTCAGACCGTCCACGGCATCAGGAAGCTCCCTGGATAATCTCCTCAGCACTTCCTCTTCGGAAAGACCGGTCTTGGCTGCTACATCACGCACGACGTCCGGCCCAAGGGCCTCTTGAAGCTCCGTGTCGTTGATCGGCTCGTTGGCGCCGGTCCTTACCCAGCTCTCGGCTTTATTTCCCTGTCCGGCCTGACGGAATTGATCGAGCAGGTCGTTCAGCCCCCCGTTGAGGAGCGAACCGACCCCGCCACCTGCGAGAATGCTGCCGAGGCCCCCGCTGCTGAGCCTGCCGAGAACATCGTTCAGTCCTCCCGAGGGCTGCGAGGCGGTCGTTCCTTCAGTTCCACTCGGGGGCGTCCCCTGCCGCCCTTCGGTAATGTTTTTCAAAATTTCGGCAATTTTATCCCTGTTCTGGTAGCCGGCAACGGCCAGCACCGCGAGAAGGGCCTTCAATGGGCCGCGTTGCATGATTTGCCTCCCTTGCTGCCTTGTTTGGCTTCGACACAGCAGTTTTCAATCACTTAGGATTCGCGGGGCAAACGGCAATACAGGAAGCCCGTACGGTCGTTCGCGGAAGCGGCAGTTCTCAAGAGGCCACGGCTTGCTTATCTTGCGAGAACAGACCGGAATAATACTCCCCTCCCCGTCATTCCTGTCCCCGGACTTGATCCGGGGATCCGTCACAGGAATCCAGCAGCGCCGCGTCGGCGGCGCGAAAGGCTCTTAAACTTGCAATAAGCCAGAGTCTCTCGCCTGACAGACGCGCGGCGGCTGGATTCCGGCTCGAGGCCGGGATGACGGAGGAGGAATCGCCTCTCGTCGGCGGATATCGCGCCGCATCCAATAACCGCGATTGCGGTAAGCCTCACTTCGGCAAGGGCCTATCCCCTCGACCTCCCCGGCAGGACACTGTAACCATCCTCATTCGAGAGAAGGAATCAGAATGGACGCGACCTCGACATCATCCGACCTGGCGGAAATGGACCGCATACGCGCAGTGGAGCATAGGCGGCTGCGGGCGCTGGTCGAGGGCGACATGGAGACTGCCATGTCTCTGCATGCCCCCGATTTTCAATTGATAACACCAATCGGCATGCCGCTGTCGCGGGAGCAGTATCTCGGTGCGGTTTCGCAAGGCGCTATCAAATATCTGACATGGCAGCCTCAGGAGATCGTGGTTCGGCTGCATGAGGACGTGGCGCTTATCCGCTATCGTGCCGCGCTCGAAGTCATCTTCAACGGCCACAGGGTGCCGCTCAGCGATTACTGGCATACGGATACCTACGAGCATCGGGACGGACGCTGGCTGGTCGTCTGGTCGCAGGCAACGGCGATCCAGTAGGGCCACCCTTTTTGCCGCGAGGCCGAAGGGGGGAGATCGGGCGGCCGCGGCGAACCCGTCCCCTTCGTCCTGAACGTTCGATTTGCGCCTTATGCTGCCGGCGGCCGATATCGAACCGATTTCGCCTTCCCCATGGCCTGCATCGCCTCGTCGACGCTAAGAAGGACGGTGGTCTCGAGAGAGCGCACCGCGCCACCGGCGCCGATGGCCAGCGAGACGGCAGCCATCGAGACATTGTCGGGGGCTTCCCACAGATTCCAGCCGTCATGCTCGCCGAAGGCGTACCAGAATCCATGGAGCTTTCCGCCGACGGATTCGATGTAGGTACGGGCCGCCTCCCGCCGATCCTCGGGGTTTTCGATCATCCGCGCCCAGGTCTCGGGCGTGTAGCTAAAACGCGTGAGATACATGGCCATGGCTTGCCTCCTCCATCAGGCCAGTTCAGTTAACGCCCAAGTTTGCAGGAACGCGAGTCAATCCAACGGAGGATTGCCTGCGAGAATAGCCAGGGGGAGGATTGCCGGGACTAGACCGCTGTATGGAGGACGGATGAATTGCTTCTCGGGATCATGAGCGTATCCTCAGCCGGCGTCGGGACAGTGCTCTACTGTTGGGAACCCGAACCATTTGCACCTATAGCGATCCGTCAGCGGCCAGAGAGAAGAAGGCGGCCGCGGGAATCGATGATTGGTCGTCGGCAACGGCGGCGATCTCGGACGCAACCGCACAGCCCAAGTTGACTGAGTCAAGACACGGGCGTCGGCTAGTCCATACCAGGTGACGTCGGTGTCCAGATAGGAGATACCGAGATGAATAAGTTGTGCCTACCGATCCTGACGCTTTTGATCGGGTTCCCATTACTGATCTGCGGCGTAGCAACTGCGGAAGAGGGAGATTATTACGATGGCATTCCCCAGCGGGGCTATTCTGCTCTTGCCCCGGACTCTATGACGACATCCAGCGTCAGGAATTCCGCCGAGGTGCGCGATCCACTCTATCGGCTCCGGATCAGAAGTGGCCGCGACAACACTTGGCCGGCCTTCAATGATGGCATGCCGCTTTCCGATTAATATCTCTCGGCGAAAAACATTGGCCGTCGAGACTTGCAACTTGGCGGCCAACGCGGGGAACGACAGTTGATAGCAGTTATGGCAGCTTTCGAAAGCTCCGTCTGGTGCTCAGATCACGGCAAGCCCGACGCATACCTGCTTTACCCATTCCTGGAACCCTCTGTCGAAATTTCCCGCAGCGGCGCGCGGCTCAGTTCGTTGCCGGCGGCGATTGCCTTGCGCAGGAGCCGCATCAGTTCCTGCTGCTCTTCACCGGTCAGGCCGCGGACCAGCAGTTCCTGCGCTGTCTCCACCGCCGGGCTGACCGCTTCAAGCGTCTTTTGCCCTTCCGTGGTGATCTGCAGCTCGCGGGAGCGCCGATCCCGGCTGCTGGCGCGGCGCTCCAGCAAGCCCTTCTGCGCCAGGCGGTCTACAACCCCCGTGATGGTCGTCCGATCATAGGCGATCAGCCCGGCCAGCGTGATCTGGTCGATTCCCGGATTGGTGCTGACCGCAGCAAGCGCTGCATATTGCACCGGCGTCAGATCGAAACCCGCCCCCTCCACCTCCGCGTGAAAGACCGCCACCGCGATCTGCTGAAACCGGCGGGCGAGATGCCCCGGCATATCATTGTTGTCCTTCACCGACGTCTCCGCTGCGTATCATCTTCTTGACAGCATACTGATGATCAGTATGCTGATCAATTATTCACTTGCCGCATTCACGGCGGCAGGCCGGCACAGACTAAATCACGGGACGATCCGGCAGTCGACATCGCGACCGAACCGGCCGACCGTTCCCGCGCGAAAGCCTCAAAGACCCAAGCGGAGGAGAAGCTTGATGCAATTTCATTTGAACGGCTACCATCCCGGCGATCCGGAGATTTCCGATCCTGCCGAACGTGTCGCGGCGTCCGGCGCCTCCGGTCCGCTGCCGGAGGAGGTCGACGTACTCATTGTCGGCTGCGGCCCGGCCGGCCTCACCTTGGCAGCCCAGCTTTCCGCCTTCTCGGATATCAGGACCTGCATCGTCGACCAGAAAACCGGCCCGCTGCTTCGCGGTCAGGCAGATGGCATCGCCTGCCGCACCATGGAGATGTTCGAAGCCTTCGGCTTTGCCGAACGGGTCCTGAAGGAGGCCTATTGGGTCAACGAGACGAGTTTCTGGAAGGCCGCGGAGGATGGTGATGGCCGGATCGTTCGAAGCGGCCGGATCCAGGACACCGAAGACGGGCTTTCGGAATTCCCGCATGTCATCCTCAACCAGGCGCGTGTGCACGATTTCTTCCTCGACGTCATGCGAAAATCACCTGCCAGGCTCGAGCCGCATTACGGCCGGCGCCTGATCGATCTTTCGGTGGACGAGGCGTCATCCTCCCACCCGGTCACCGCAAGGTTCGAGCGGCTCGACCCGGAGCATGAAGGGCAGGTCGAAACGATCAAGGCCCGCTACGCGGTCGGTTGCGACGGCGCGCGCAGCACGGTGCGAAAGTCCATCGGCCGCGTCCTCACCGGCGATTCCGCCAACCATGCCTGGGGTGTCATGGACGTGCTCGCCGTCACCGATTTTCCCGACATCCGGCTGAAGGCGCTGATCCAGTCCCCGGGCGAAGGAAGCATCGTGCTCATCCCTCGCGAAGGGGGCTACCTCGTCCGCATCTATGTCGAACTGGACAAGCTCGATGCCGGCGAGCGGGTATCGAACCGCAGCATCACCTCCGATTATCTCATTGCCGCAACCCAGCGGATCCTGAAACCCTATACGCTGGACGTGAAGGAGATCGCCTGGTGGTCGGTCTACGAGATCGGCCAGCGGCTTTGCGACAGGTTCGACGACGTGCCGGAGGAAGCGGGCGCCGGCCGCCTGCCCCGCGTCTTCATCGCCGGCGATGCCTGCCATACCCACAGCCCGAAGGCCGGCCAGGGCATGAACGTTTCGATGCAGGACGCCTTCAATCTGGGCTGGAAGCTCGCTGCGGTCCTGCGCGGTCAAAGCCTTCCGCATCTGCTGCACAGCTATTCCGCCGAACGCCAGGCGATCGCGAGCGAGCTGATCGATTTCGACCGCGAATGGGCAAAGATGCTCAGCGCATCCTCCACGGAGGGCAGACAGGTCGATCCGGCTGAGACCCAGGACTATTTCGTCCGCCACGGGCGCTATACCGCCGGCACGGCGGTCCGCTACCAGCCTTCGATCCTTACGGGGGATGCGACCCACCAACATCTTGCGGAAGGGTTTCCGATCGGCATGCGGTTCCATTCCGCGCCGGTCATCCGCCTGGCGGACGCCAAGCCTGTTCATCTGGGGCACGTGGTCAAGGCGGACGGCCGCTGGCGTATCCTTGCCTTTGCCGGCGCCGAAGACCCGGCCGACCCCGCCTCCGGCATTCAGGCCCTATGCGCGTTTCTGTGCAACTCCTCCGCATCACCCATCCGGAAATACACTCCCGCGGGCCAGGACATCGACTCGGTGATCGATGTTCGCGCTGTCTTTCAACAGGGACATCGCGACCTTGCGGTGGAGAGGATGCCGACCTTCCTGCTTCCCCGGAAAGGCCGCTACGGGCTTTGCGACTACGAAAAGATCTTCTGCCCCGACCTCAAGCACGGTCAGGACATCTTCGACTTGCGCGGCATCGATCGGCAACGGGGCTGCCTGGTGGTCGTCCGGCCCGACCAGTATGTGGCGCATGTTCTTCCGCTCGACGGTCATGCCGATCTGGCGGCCTTCATCGACGGTTTTATGGCCTCGGAAGGATAGTCGTCTGAATGCGCGTTGACATCTGATTCAATTTATACAACTGTACAAATTGTAAGGTCAATCGACAAAGAATCCGATGCGCCAGAGCTTGAAAGAAACGCTTCTTCGACACGCCGTGACGCTGTTTTCGCAGAGCGGCTACAATGCGGTTTCGCTGCGCGACATCGCCAAGGCGGCCGGCGCCAATGTCGGCAGCCTGACCTATCACTTCGGCTCGAAGGCCAATCTGCTGCGGGAGATCTACGAACTTCACACGAGGCCGATGAATGCCCGCCGCCTCGAGCTGCTCGGCGAGGCGCGGCGGATCAGCAATCCCGACGAACGGCTGATGGCCGTTCTCAGGGCCTATGTCGTTCCAGCCTTTATCTCTTCGACAGAAGGCGACGGCGGTGGTGCGGAATTTACGCGGATGCGGGCAGTCCTTTCCGCTGAAGGCAATCCCGATGCCCGCAAAATCATCGCCGACGCTTTCGACGAGACGAGCCGCGTCTTCATCGATGCTCTTTCCGAATGCGTGCCCGGCGCATCGCCGGAAGGGCTCATCTGGCGCAGCCAGTTCCTGCTCGGCGCCCTTTATTACACCCTCGTCAATCCGGAGCGCGTGACGCGCCTTTCCGGAGGGACCGTGGATGGGGAAGACCGGGAAGCCGCCGTCAACCAGATCGTGGAGGCAAGCTATGCCAGCTTCCGCAGCCTCTCCACGGAACTCGCCGCGCCTGCGCCACGGATCACGAAAGGTAGAAATTGATGCCCACTGCCTCCCAAGCGAGCAAAACGCGGCACAAGCCTGTTTTCGTTCTCCCAGCCGGCAGTTGCGATGCTCATTGCCACGTCTTCGGGCCTGGCGATGTTTTTCCCTACGCGCCCGATCGCAGCTATACACCCGCCGATGCACCGAAAGAGGCGCTTGCAGCGCTTCACGAAACGCTCGGCATCGACTGCGCCGTGATCGTGCAGGCCAGCTGCCACGGCACCGACAACCGCGCCATGCTTGATGCGATCGCCTGGCGCCCTGACCGCTATCGCGGCGTGGCCATCGTCGACGGCAGTTTCGACGACAAGGCCTATCAGCTGCTGGACGATGGCGGCGTGCGCGGAGTCCGCTTCAATTTCGTCCGCCATCTCGGTGGCGCGCCCGACATGGATGTGTTCAACGGGGTGATCGACCGGATCAAGGGCCGCGGCTGGCACGTCGTCCTGCATCTGGATGCGGCCGATATTCTGCCGCTTTCCGACATGATCCGCAGCCTGCCGGTGCCCTTCGTGGTCGACCACATGGGCCGCGTCGACACGACGCTCGGCATTGATCAGCCGGCATTCCGGGCGCTGCTGGAACTTGCCCGGCGGGAGAACTGCTGGATCAAGGTCAGCGGCTCCGAGCGGATTGCGCGTTTTCCGTTCGATGCGGCGGTGCCGTTCGCTCGGGCGCTCGTGGAAACGAGCCCCGAGCGGACGCTTTGGGGCACGGATTTTCCGCATCCCAATCTAAAGGAACCCGTCGACGAGGTTGACCTCGTCGACCTCGTTCCCCGGTTCGCGATCACCGCGGAGGAACAGCAGCGGCTGCTCGTCGATAATCCCGCGCGGCTTTACGGTTTTGCCGCCTGAGCGGACTTTCAAAAAGAGGAGGAGGAGAAGATGCATTTTGATATGGTGCGGAAACCGGAGGGGATCCTCCGGCGGACTGCTCGGGTGATGACATGGCTGCTACCGGCAATTGCACTGGCGGTCGCGGCTCCCGTCGGCGTTCAGGCGCAGGCGGATTACCCCTCGCGTGACATCACTCTCGTTCTGCCCTTCGGCCCGGGCGGGATTGCCGACATCACTTCGCGGGTCGTAGCGGATGCTCTCGGCAAGAAGCTCGGCCGGCAGATCGTCATCCTCAATCAACCGGGTGCAGGCGGCGCCACCGCCGCGCGGGCGGCCCTCAATGCCGAGGCCGATGGCTACACGCTCGCCCTGCTTTCGAACGGGACCGCAATCAGCGTGCCGCTCTTCAAGAACCTGCAATTCGATCCGGTCAAGGATTTCACCCCCGTATCGAGCCTTGCCTATTTCGACTTCGTCTTCGTGACCAAGGCAGGCGGCAAGTTCAAGACGCTCAAGGATGTTCTGGACGCGGCAAAGGCCGATCCGGGCGGCCTGAACGTCGGAACCATCAATGTCGGCAGCAGCCAGAACCTTGCCGCCGAGCTTTTCAAATCGACCTCCGGCATCGACTTTACCATCGTGCCCTACAAGGCGACGCCGGACCTGCTGGTCGCGCTGCTCGGCGACGAGCTGGACGTGATCGTCGACAGCCAGACCGCGTTGAAGGCCGCCCTGACACAGGGGCAGGCCACTGCAGTCGCCTCCTCCGGGCCGACACGCTCCAAACTGCTGCCGGACGTGCCGACCGCTCAGGAACAGGGTGTTGCCGGCTTCGACGTGACGTCCTGGAACGGCGTTTTTGCGCCAACTGGTACGCCGGAAGAGGTGGTGAAGAAGCTCAACGCCGCGCTTGTCGACGTTCTGGCCGATCCTGCCATTCAGAAACGGTTTGCTGATCTGGGAGTCGAAGCCCGCTCCAGCACGCCTCAAGAGATCGGCGATCGCCTGAAGTCTGATATCGCCAAGTGGGGTGAGGTCATAAAAAAGGCCGGCATACCGCAACAGTAGCGCGGTGCGGGCACGTCTCTCCACCGGGCCGTCAGGAACGGCCCGGTTTGCTCAAGGCTCTTCCTTCTTCGAAATCCAGGGCATGGGCTGCCGCTGGAGAAAGGCATCGATCCCGGCGCGTCCTTCATCGCTTTCCCACCGGTCGGCAAGCAGGCCGATGCTGTAGGCAATCGGATCATCAGTCGCTTCACGGGCGAGGTTCTGAACAAGGCTCTTGGCGCTGGCCACCGCTCCCGGGGCACAATCAAGGAAAGCCGTGACCTCTGCCGCGACCGCACCGTCGAGCTCGTCCTGTGAGCAAACAGCCGACACAAGCCCGATTTCTCGCGCCGTCTCGGCATCAAAACGGCGGGCATTCAAAAACAGGCGGCGGGCATGGCCCTCACCGATGCGTCGGACGACATAAGGACCGATGGTCGCCGGGATCAGGCCAAGTCGGGTTTCGGTGAGCGCGAACTCTGCCTTCTTCGCGGCGACCACGATATCGCAGACGGACATCAGGCCGATGCCGCCGCCAAAGGAATTGCCCTGTACTTTGCCGACCAGCGGCTTCGGCAGGTCGTCCAGCGACTTCAGCATCATCGCAAGTTCGGTCGCGCCTTCGATTTTGCCGTTGCGGTCCTTGCCCGCCTGATCCCGCATCCACTGAAGATCGCCGCCGGCGCAGAAGGTCGGACCCGAAGCGGCCAGAACCACGACCCGAACCGTGTCATCGGATGCAAGCCTCGCCGCCGCATCGGCCAATTCGGCAATCATCATGGCGTTCATGGCGTTGTGTTTTTCCGGCCGGTTCAGCGTCAGTTCGGCGATCCCCCGGACATCCTGCCCGATGGTCAGCGTCTGGTAGCCGCTCATCAGCGTGGACCTCTCAAACTACGAGCGAAGGCCTCCGCCTCCGCCAACAGGCTGCGGTCGATGCGGCTTTCGAAACCGAGTGCATGGAGATGGTCGACAGTTCTGCCGGTTGCGACATTGCCTTCCGCGCCTGGCGCGTAGGGGCAGCCGCCCAGTCCGCCTGCCGCCGCGTCGAAGACACGCAGCCCCTTTTCCAGCGATACGGTGACGTTGTCGACGGCGCGACCGTTGGTGTCGTGGAAATGGCCCGCGAGGGACGCAACCGGCACACGCTCCAGAACCGCATCCAGCATGGCCTTGATCCGCTCCGGCGTGCCGGTACCGATCGTATCTCCGAGCGAGATCTCGTAACAGCCGAGGTTCAGGAGTTTCTCCGCCACGTCCGCCACCCCGGCGGGACATGTCGGTCCGTCATAAGGGCAATCGACGACACAGGAAATGTAGCCGCGCACCGGCACACCATCCCGCCGGGCCTGTTCAACCAGCGGGACGAACCGCTCCAGACTTTCGGCGATGCTGCAATTGATATTGTGCCGGCTGAAGCCTTCGGAAGCGGAAGCGAAGACAGCGACCTCGTCCGCCCTTGCCGCGCATGCAGCCTGGTAACCGCGCAGGTTCGGCGTCAGCACGGTGTAGAGAGTGCCGGGCTTACGGGTGATGCCGGCCATGACCTCCGCCCCGTCGGCCATCTGGGGCACCCAATCAGCGCGGACAAAGCTCGTCACCTCGATCTTCTCAAAACCGCAGGCGGAGAGCATGTCGACCAGTTTGATCTTGTCGATGGCCGGAATGATGCGCTTCTCGTTCTGCAGGCCATCGCGGGGACCGACTTCATGGATGCGCACGAACTCAGCCATGTTCAGCCTCATCGAGCGGCTCCAGCGTCAGAAGCACGGCCCCTTCCAGAACCTGCTCGCCTTCCGACACCATTACATCGGCTATGGTGCCGTCGCGGGAGGCCGGCAGCGTCAGCTCCATCTTCATCGCTTCCATCACCGCCAGCGTCTCACCTTTGACGACAGTGGCGCCGGGTCTCGCCCGCATCAGCTTCACCTGACCCGGCATGGGCGCGACAATGCGGTCACCGCCGGCGACCGCTTCATCTTCGCCCGCCAGGACGTCCATCAGGACGAAATGCCAGTTTTCGCCATCCCGGAAGATCGTCACATCCCTGAGGCCGCGAATTGCATGGAGCGTGTGGCTTCGGCCGTCGCCCTCGACGATATAGGCGTCGCCGGCGTATGAAACGCGAAGGTCGAAGGCCTTGCCCTCGGCCGTCACCTCGTATCCGCCCTCCGGCCTTGCGGCAAAGGAAACCGGCAGGCGATGGCCCCGATGCTCGAGCGACACGAAATCCTCGGCTTTCGACCACAGCCGAAACCCTGAAAGAGCATCCCAGGGGTCATTCGATTTTTTCTGATCAAGCGCACCGGCCAGGATGAGGGCCGCCAGCGCGACAACATCGTGCGGCGCCGGATGCATCATCGTCAACTCGGCAAGATGACGATCGATCAAGCCCGTATCCGGACGGCCCTCGGTGAAATCAGGCTGCGCCGTTAGCCGGCGAAGGAAGGTGGCATTGGTCGTGACGCCTGTGGCACGGACTTGCGCGAGAGCCGTCGAGAGCGCCGACAGCGCTGCAGCCCTGTCAGCCCCATGGGTAACGATCTTGGCAATCATCGGATCGTAATAGGGGGAGATACGGTCGCCGGCGCGCACGCCGCTGTCGACGCGGGCGAGATGCTCGGGCAGATCGAGATGGGTTAGGTTGCCCGTTGCAGGCAGGAAACCCCGCTCGGCATCCTCGGCATAAAGCCGGGCCTCAAAGGCCCAGCCGTTGATGGAAAGCTCGTCCTGTCGTTTCGGCAGCGCTTCGCCCGATGCGACACGCAACTGCCATTCGACCAGATCGACGCCGGTGATCGCTTCAGTCACCGGATGCTCGACCTGCAGGCGGGTGTTCATTTCCATGAACCAGAACCGGTCGGCCTTCAGCCCTTCGGAAGCGTCCGCGATGAACTCGATGGTGCCGGCGCCGGAATAGCCGATCGCCTCAGCCGCCTTCACCGCCGCCTCGCCCATGGCGCGACGCATCTCGTCCGGCATGCCGGGTGCGGGCGCTTCCTCGATGACCTTCTGGTGGCGGCGCTGAAGCGAGCAGTCGCGCTCGAACAGATGCACGACATTGCCGTGGTCGTCGCCAAAAACCTGGATTTCGATATGGCGCGGGTGGGTAATGTATTTTTCGATGAGGCAGGAGGCGTCGCCGAAAGCAGCCAGCCCCTCACGCTGGGCCGATGCAAGCGCTTCTTTGAAGGAGGCGGCGTTTTCGACACGGCGCATGCCCTTGCCGCCTCCGCCGGCGCGGGCCTTGATGAGAACCGGGAAGCCGATGCGCTCCGCTTCCCGCAAGAGGAAATCAGGTTCCTGTTCGGCTCCATGATAACCCGGCACGACCGGCACACCGGCTCTTTCCATCAGCCCCTTGGCGGCGTCCTTCAGGCCCATGGCACGGATGGCATCCGGCGACGGCCCGATAAAACGAATGCCGGCCGATGTCACCGAATCGGCGAAATCAGGGTTCTCCGACAGGAACCCATAACCCGGATGGATGCCATCGGAGCCGGTGCGGAGGGCTGCTGCGATGATCAGGTCGCCGCGCAGATAGCTCTCTGACGCCGGAGACGGACCGAGGTGCACTGCCTCCCCGGCAAGCGAGACATGCAAGGCATCGCGATCCGCATTGGAATAGACGGCAACAGTTGCGATGCCCAGCCTGTGACAGGAGCGGATGATGCGGCAGGCAATCTCGCCGCGATTGGCTATGAGGACTTTCCTGATCATGACGCCCTCACATGCGGAACACGCCGAAGCGCGTTTCCTCGATCGGCGCGTTGAGCGCGGCGGAGAGACTGAGCGCCAAAACCTGGCGGGTCTTGGGGGGATGGATGATGCCGTCGTCCCAAAGCCGCGCAGAGGCATAAAGCGGATGGCTCTGTTCCTCGAACTGATCGAGGATCGGTCGCCTGAAAGCCTTTTCCTCTTCGGCTTCCCATACCTTACCGCTGCGATGGATTGCCTCGCGCCGTACGGACGCCAGAACACCGGCCGCCTGAAGACCGCCCATGACGGAAATGCGGCTGTTCGGCCAGGTCCAGAGGAAACGGGGAGAATAGGCGCGGCCGGCCATGCCGTAATTGCCGGCGCCGAAGGACCCGCCGACGAGGATCGTCACCTTGGGCACCGATGTCGTGGCGACCGCTGTGACCAGTTTGGCGCCGTGCTTGGCGATGCCTTCCGCCTCATAGCGCTTTCCGACCATGAAGCCGGTGATGTTCTGCAGGAAGACGAGCGGGATTTTCCGCTGCGAGCAGAGCTCGATGAAATGCGTGCCCTTCTGGGCGCTTTCGGAAAACAGCACCCCATTGTTTGCGATGATGCCGACCGGGATGCCGAAGACATGCGCAAAACCGCAGACCAGCGTCGTGCCGAACCGCGCCTTGAACTCGTCGAAGCGCGAACCGTCGACCAGGCGGGCAATCACCTCGCGGATGTCATACGGCGTGGCGAGCGACGCCGGCACGATCGCGGCGATTTCTTCCGGATCGTAGAGCGGGTCTTCCGGTTTTTCGAGCACAACTGTGTCGGGCTTGCAGGTGTTGAGGCCGGCGACGGCGCGGCGCACCAGCGCCAATGCGTGGGTATCGTCGCGAGCGAGATGGTCAGCCACACCGGACAACCTTGTGTGGACGTCGCCGCCTCCCAAATCCTCGGCACTCACCTCCTCGCCCGTGGCGGCCCTTACGAGGGGCGGACCTGCGAGGAAGATGGTTCCCTGATCCCTGACGATGATCGCCTCGTCGGACATCGCCGGCACATAGGCGCCACCCGCGGTACAGGAACCCATGACGGCTGCGATCTGGGCAATGCCCTTCGCAGACATGCGGGCCTGATTGTAGAAGATGCGGCCGAAATGATCCCGATCAGGGAATACCTCGTCCTGGTTCGGCAGGTTGGCGCCGCCAGAGTCGACGAGATAGATGCAAGGCAGACGATTTTCCTCGGCGATCTCCTGGGCGCGGAGATGCTTCTTCACCGTCATTGGGTAATAGGTGCCGCCCTTTACGGTGGCATCGTTGGCGACCACCATGACCTCCCGGCCTTCCACACGGCCGATGCCGGTGACGATGCCGGCAGACGGACTGGCGCCACCATAAAGCCCGTGCGCGGCCGTCGCTCCAATTTCCAGAAAGGGTGAGCCGTGATCCAGCAATCGGGCGATGCGATCGCGCGGCAGCAGCTTGCCGCGCTTCACATGCCGCGCCCGCGCCTCCTCACCGCCGCCGGCTTCCGCATGAGCCGCTGCGGCCTGGACCTCAGCAAGCTTTGCCTGCATGGCCGCGCGGTTAGCCTCGGCCGTCTCGCTCCTCAAATTGACCTGCGACCGGATGACAGCCATCAGGCGGTTTCCTTGAAGAGTTCGCGGCCGATCAGCATGCGGCGGATTTCGGAGGTTCCGGCGCCGATCTCCATCAGCTTGGCGTCGCGCAGCAACCGGCCAGTCGGGTTGTCGTTGATATAGCCGTTGCCGCCGAGCACCTGGATCGCCTGCAGCGCCTGCTGGGTCGCCTGTTCGGATGCGTAAAGGCAGCAGGCGGCGGCATCCTGCCGCGTCACCGCGCCGCGATCGCAGGCGGTTGCGACCGCGTAGACATAGGCCCGGGCGGAATTCATGGCGGTGTACATGTCGGCCACCTTGGCCTGGATCAGCTGGAATTCGCCGATCGGCTGACCGAACTGCTTGCGCTCATGAATATAGGGCATCACAACGTCGAGGCAGGCATGCATGATGCCGATGCCGATGCCGGCGAGAACGACACGCTCGTAATCGAGCCCGGACATCAGCACGCGCACGCCGCCGCCCTCGATGCCCATGACGTTTTCAGCCGGCACTTCGCAATCCTCAAACACCAGTTCGCAGGTGTTGGAGCCGCGCATGCCGAGCTTATCGAGCTTTTGAGCGGTGGAAAAGCCTGCGAAGCCTTTCTCGATCAGGAAGGCGGTAATGCCTTTCGGGCCGGCGGCCGGATCGGTCTTCGCATAGACCACCAGCACATTCGCATCCGGACCGTTGGTGATCCACATCTTGCTGCCGTTCAGAACATAGACGTCGCCCCGCTTTTCAGCCCGAAGCTTCATCGAGACCACGTCGGAGCCAGCCCCTGGTTCCGACATCGCAAGCGCCCCGACGTGCTCCCCTGAGCAGAGTTTGGGCAGGTACCGCGCCTTCTGCTCGGCATTGCCGTTGCGGTTGATCTGGTTGACGCAGAGATTGGAATGGGCCCCATAGCTGAGCGACGTCGAGGCGGAGGCCCGCGCCAGTTCCTCGACGGCGACGACATGGGCGAGATAGCCAAGTCCTGAACCGCCAAAATCCGGATCGGCGGTGATGCCGAGCAGACCGAGCGTCCCCAATTCAGGCCACAGATCGCGGGCAAATTCGTTGCTTCGATCGATTTCATCGGCGCGGGGCGCAAGCTTTTCCTGCGCGAAACGATGAACGGTTTCGCGAACCGCCTCGACATCCTCGCCGAGAGCGAAATCCATACTTGAGTGGAACACCTTGTCTCCTCCCGGTGTGCCAAGATTTTATCAGAAGGTTGTGGGGCAGCCGCGAACGATCGTCAATGACCCAGAGGGAGATCGCAATATCCGGTCGTTTCAGGAAAGGGCTTTGAAAAAAGATTGCCTTTATTTTGGCAGATGATGCGGGTTCAATCCCGGTACCCATTGGGTATTCGGCATTCGCGTGCCGGTATAGGTGATGCCGCTTTCGGTTTCACAGCGATAGACGCGGGTCGGCATGCGGTCGCCATAGAGAATGTCGAAACGGCCGCGCGGCCGGTAGACCTCTTCGATATCCGTGGTGCAGGTATAGGCCTGCTTCTGCACACGCTCCTCTTCCGGCACCACACCGGGCAGATCCCGAAAATAGGTGCCAGGCGAGAAATCCAAGCTCTTGCGCTCGGCCGCGAACACGTCAACGGGCGCAAACGCGGCGATGATGAGCGCCACAAGCATTACGACGGGCAAGATCCATGCACCCTTGAACATCATTCCACTCCTCACCCGCAAATCCCGCGGGTGTTTCCAAGATATGGATGACAGAGCGCCCGTTCCATGGACCGGGGTCCACATTTGCGTGATCATCAACCGATTTCCAAGCGGCGATAGTCCGTAGGCTGCTGATAGAGCCAGCCGATGCGCTTGACTGCCGCTTCAAAGTTTTCACGCGCGACGCTCATCGTGTGGCCATTGGCATGGAGAAGCGTTTCCTCGTTTTCCATGATGCCGACATGGCCTTTCCAGAAAACGAGATCGCCGCGACAAAGTTCCTCACGTGAGATGGAGACGCCGATCGCGGCCTGCATGTCGGAATCGCGAGGTGCGGCCTTGCCGACCATCATCAGTGCGAGCTGAACCAATGCGGAGCAATCCAGCCCGAAGCCGGAACGGCCGCCCCAGAGATAGGGCGTCTCGATAAACTTCTCCGCGACCGCGACGTAGTCGTCACCCATGGTCTCGGCAATGGGAAGGCAATGGCTGGCGATCACCGCACCGCGGCCGGACAAGAGACAATAACGCGTGCCGCGGGTTTCCGCTTCGCCGACCACCACGATGCGGCTGCCCAGGGAGAGAGCCGTCGTCGGAGGCTTGCGAAGCTCTGGCTCCGGGTAAACGAAGGTGCGTTGAACCGCGATACGATGTGTCGGTTCTTCCGGTTCGCCCAACATCGTCTCCGGCAGATAACCGACATAACCATCCTGATCCGCCTGGACCCAGGCGAAGCCACCGGCGCGATCGAAGACCCGGACGGTCTCCCCAAAAAGAAGTTCCGTATCGATGCCGAGAGCAAGGTCGGGCGACGGCCGCACCTGGGCTATCGGCACGACGACCCGAGCGGGTTCGCCACGCACGAAATTTTCCGCGTCGACGCTGCCCTTCAGCAATTCGTCGGCGAGGTCGGGCCGGAAGGCATGCAGGCGTCTGTCGAGCATCTTCGTCATTTCATATTCCCGGCCGGCGGGCTTCCTGGATGATCAGGTCGCCCATTTTTTCAAGAAACAAGGCGCCCGCGACCGTGCGCTTGATGATCACGTTGCGGCGGTCGCGTTCGTCCCGTTCGCGATCCACCAGGCCCATGCCGCCCATCGAGTCCAGTGCGCGGGTAATCACCGGCTTGGATACGCCCAGCGTTGCCGCCAAGCCCCTTACCGTGTGGGGCGGCGGCACCAGATAAATATGCAGCAGGATCGATATCTGGCGCAATGTCAGATCCCGCCCGTCATGCCGCACCTGCTCCAGCGAGACCCGGTGCCACAAACCTAATGCCTGCGTGGCCGTCAGTTCCAGCGTCATGATGACCCTCGGCTCAAAATCCTGCAGATTTTAGGCCGAAGGTCTTACCGGTTTGTTTCGGCACTCACTTCGCCGCCATATCGCGGATCACCCGGTAGAGGGCCCGGATTGCAAAGGCCTCGCCGCCGACCGGCGCATGCGGTTTATCGGCCAGCACCCAGGCGTAGATGTCGAAATGTGCCCAGCTTCTGGTGGCCGTGACGAAGCGCTTCAGGAAGAGAGCCGCGGTAATGGCACCCGCCATGCCGCCCGATGGCGAATTGGTGATATCGGCGGCGCGGGCGCGGATATCCTTGTCATAACCCATCCAGAGCGGCAGCCGCCACAAGGGATCGGCCTTAGCCTTTGCGGCTTCCATCAGTCTCGCGGACAGCGTCTCGTCGTCCGTAAAATAAGGTGCCAGTTCCGTGCCGAGAGCGACACGCGCCGCGCCGGTGAGGGTCGACATGTCGATCATCAGGTCCGGCGGGTTTTCATCCGCGTAGGCGAGCGCATCGGCGAGGACGAGACGGCCTTCGGCATCGGTATTGTCGATCTGCACGGTGATGCCCTTGCGGCTCCGGTAGATATCGCCGGGGCGGAAGGCATTGCCCGAAATGGAGTTTTCGACGGCCGGCACCAGGACCTGGAGATCCACCTTCAACCCGGCATCCATGATCATCAGGGCAAGGCCCATGACATTTGCCGCACCGCCCATGTCCTTCTTCATCAGCGCCATGTTGGCGGCGCCCTTGATATCGAGACCACCGGTATCGAAGCAGACGCCCTTGCCGACAAGCGTCACGCGCGGATGCCCCTTCTCGCCCCAGTGCAATTCAAGCAGACGCGGTGCAGAGGCGCTGGCACGGCCGACGGTGTGGATCAGCGGGAAATTTTCTTTCAGCAAATCTTCGTCCACGATCGAAGTAACGGTCGCGCCGTAGTGTTCGCCAAGGGCGCGGAAGGCGCCCTCCAGTTCGATTGGCCCCATCTCGTTGGTCGGAATATTGACGAGGTCGCGCGCTAGGAAAACGGCGGCAAGCTGGCGTTCGATATCAGCAACATCGACGGACTCGGGAACCGCGAGCCGGACGTCTTTCTGCTTTTCGGCCTTATATCGGCTGAAGGCGTAGGTGCCGAGGCCGTAACCCAGTGCAAGCTGCTCCGGTGGCAAGGATGCCGCGGTTTCGATGTGCCAGTCTCCTGCCGGCAACAGCTTGGAGAGCCGACCAGTGATGAAAGGAGCCTCCGCCGGGTCGTTGCCGAGGCCGAAGAAGGCGCTTCCCACCTCCCCGCCAGCCGGGACGAGCAGAAGAGCACCGGCTTCGGCCTTGAAGCCCGCGGCTTTTGCCCAGGCGAGCACCGGCGGCTCGAACTTTCCTTCTTCTAGGCCGGACGGAGTCACGGCGTAGACGGGTTTGGCAGCCGCGGTCTTCGCAGTGAAGACGGCGGGGCGCTCGATAAATTGAAACGGCGTCATGGGGGGCCTTTGCAAAGGGCTGGAATCATTCATCTTAACGGTCTGTTAGGGTTAACAGTTTATTGCTGGAGAGGAAATGCGCCACATGCCGCCGCCCAGGAAAAGGTCGCCGCGGCAAGGACTGACGAGACACCTATGATCGCTTCTGCCGCCCTGATGCTTCGCAAGAACCGCCTCGCCCAGACGGTCGCGATCGCCCTCCTGACGGTCTCCCTCGCCGGTTGCGCCGGCACCAAAAGGGATCCGGAGACAACCGGCTCGATCCCCAAGGTCTCCACGGCTTCGCTTCAGGGCATGGACACGGCCGCGCTTTCGGCCACCGAGCGGTCGATCGGGGCTGCCTATGTACGCGATCCGAAAAACAGGGATATCGGCCTGAGATATGCGACCGTACTCGGCATGACAGGCAAGTCCGCGCAGGCGCTTGCCGTGATGCAGCAAGTGGCGATTGCCCACCCTGCCGACCGCGAGGTTCTTGCAGCCTATGGCAAGGCGCAGGCCGCCGCCGGGCAGCTCGAACAGGCGCTGGCAACGATCAACCGTGCCCAGACCCCGGATCATCCCGATTGGCGGCTTTATTCGGCCGAAGGCGCCGTCCTGGACCAGATGGGCCGCTCGGACGAGGCGCGGAAGAAATATCGCATGGCGCTCGATGCGCAGCCAAACGAGCCGAGCGTTATCTCCAATCTCGGCATGTCCTATGTCCTTTCAGGGGATCTTCGCACGGCCGAAACCTATATGCGTAACGCCGCAGCCCAGCCCAGTTCCGACAGCCGGGTGAGGCAGAACCTGGCACTCGTCGTCGGTTTGCAAGGCCGCTTTGCGGAAGCGGAAGAGATCGCCCGCAAGGAACTCTCGCAGCAGCAGGCGGATGCCAACGTCACCTACCTGCGCTCGATGCTGTCGCAGCAGAACTCGTGGAGCAAGCTTGCCGACAAGGACGGCAAAGGTAAGCCGAACAACACGAATTGAGCGGTCGCTAAAGAGAAAACGAGACCCCCGTCATCTCAAAAGCCTCTTTGATAAAGAGTCTTGCGGAAGTCTAAGCCATAGCTGCTTGCTTTTCGCCGTAGGTTGGATCGTATGGGCTTCTGGACAGTCCCGGAGATCTCCGCACGTGATGAAGCTCGACCACCTCACCGTGATAGCCCCAACGCTGATCGAAGGGGTACTGCATGTTCGAAATTGCCTTGAACTCGACGTGCCTTTCGGCACTCATCACGACTATATGGGCACATACAACCACCGACTTCAGCTCGGAAATTCTGTCTATCTAGAGATCGTAGCGCTGGACCCGGAAGGAGTGGACCCCGGTAGGCCGCGCTGGTTCGGTCTCGACAACCAGGAAAGGGTCAGATCGGATTGGAAAGAAGGTCGTCGCCTGCGAGGGTGGGTGGCGAACACGGATGCGATTGATTCCATTGTTTTGACCCACCGAGCGATCTTCGGCAGCAAGGTTCGCCTTCCGACAACCAATCCGACTTTCGCTTTCACCATCCCGGAGGATGGATCGCTTCCCCTAGACGGCGTGGCCCCCTCGATCATCGACCACTGCGGGGACCCCACCTCAATGACCTCAATTCCTGACCTGGGTGCGCGCCTTCGTTCGCTTATCCTCGAACATCCAGATTCTGCCGCCATCGAGACGCTTTATCGCGAACTTGCCATCGAGCATTCACCAATGGTCGTCCAGGCGTCCAAAGTCCGCTATCGGGCACTTATCGAGACACCGAGTGGATTGAGAGAATTAACGTGACCCGAAAGCAAAGTTCATTTCTTTCCACGGGTGCCGCCGCGTTAAACAAAACGCGAGACCACAGTAATTATACCGCCGATCAGCACGAGATTGATGCAAAGTCTTGCCAGCATTGTCATATCCTCCAATTTGCCAATCGCAGCCGGCGCGGTTTGAAGCGGACTGCCGGGTGCATCGATTACATGGAAAGGATAATGCAACTGCGCTGAATGCGTGCTGAAGTCTCAGTTCAGGAAACGTTCAGGAGGGCGGTATCGAGCTGACCCGCGCAAGGCATCAGAATTTGTCGGCGACCTGAATGCCGGCAGGACCCAGAATGACCGCGATGAGGACCGGCAGGAAGAACAGGATCATCGGCACGGTAAGCTTCGGCGGCAGGGCGGCCGCTTTTTTTTCCGCTTCGTTCATGCGCTCGTCACGGCCTTCCTGGGCAAGCACCCGTAGCGCCTGGGCAATCGGCGTCCCGTAACGTTCCGCCTGGATCAGCGCCTGGGTCACGGCCTTCACGCCGTCGAGCTGGGTGCGAATGCCGAGGTTTTCCAGCGCGGTGCGGCGGTCCTGCAGGAAGGACAGCTCGGCTGTCGTCAGCACCATCTCCTCCGCCAAAGGTGGCGACTGCTGCGCCATTTCCTCTGCGACGCGGCGCATCGCGGCCTCCATCGAAATCCCCGATTCGACGCAGATCAGCATCAGGTCGAGCGCATCCGGCCAGGCTCGCTTGATCGATGCCTGACGCTTATTCACCAGATTGGTGACGTAGATATTAGGCGCATAAAAGCCGATATAGGCGACGACGATTGCCGCCAGCATGCGGATCGGGAGCGGCCGGGACGCAAGGTTGCCGAGCACGAAGATCCACACGACAGCGGCCGCCAGAAACGCGAATGGCAACAGGAACCGCGCCACCAGAAACATGTTGAGGGCGTTTTGCGAGCGAAGGCCCGCAGCACGAAGCTTGTTGACCGTGTTGTCGTCGACTAGCGCCTTGCGGAGGTTGAAACGTTCGACGATCTGGCGGACGGACTGGTTGTTCTGCGCACGCAGGGACGTCTTGGAATTTACCGCGCTTACGCGGGCGCGTTCACGCGCCCTGATCTGATCACGCTCGGTGGAGACCGCCTTCATACGCTTGTCGAGGTCGCCCTTTTCGAGAAAAGGCGCCGCCAACGTGTAAAGCGTTGCGAAGACCGCTACGGCAACCAGGAGCGCCAGGAGGGTGGCTGGGTCGGTGAACGTCGTCGCAAGTTCTTTCACCTCACCCTCCTCAAATATCGAAATTGATCATGTTGCGCATGACGAAGATGCCGATCGACATCCACACACCGGAGACCAAAAGGATCAGGTGGCCACGCGGATCAGTGAAGATGATCGCGATGTAATCGGGCGAGGTGAGATAGACGAGGAGCGTCACGATAAAAGGCAAGGCTCCGATGATGGCAGCGGAGGCCTTCGCTTCCATGGACAGCGCGCTCACTTTCGCCTTCATCTTCTTGCGGTCGCGCAATACCCTCGAGAGGTTGCCGAGCGCTTCAGACAGATTGCCGCCTGCCTGACCCTGGATGGTGATGACGATCGAAAAGAAATTCACCTCCGGCAGAGGCATGGTCAACATCATCCGGGCACAGGCTTCCGGAACGCTCAGGCCCACCTGCTGCGATTCCACGACGCGGCGAAACTCCGTTTTCACCGGCTCCTGTCCGTCCGAGGCGATCAGGCGCAGGGAATCGTTGAGAGGCAGGCCGGACTTGATCGAGCGCACCATGACGTCGAGCGCATTCGGAAATTCTTCCAGAAACTTCTTCTGCCGGCGCTTCACCAGGAAACCGATCACCCAGCGCGGCAGGCCGATGCCGCCGACGAATGCTGCGCCGACAACTGCGAGCAACGGCAGTCCGGCGATCAAGGCGGCCAGAAAGATGAAGATGCCGAACAACGCGCTGAACAGGTAGAAGCGGCCCATCGTCAGCGAAAGACCAGTCTGGGAAAGCCTGGACTTCAGGCTTCCGTCGCCCATCTTCCGGCTTTTCTCTGCCTGTTTCTTCTCCAGATCCTTCAGCGAATCCTGCATCGATTTGCGACGCTTGGAGAGTTCCTGCACCCGGTCCCTTGCTGCCTTCGCCCGCACGAGATCCGTTTCGGCGGATTTCACGCGGTTAAGCCGCGTGTCCGCCTTCTTTTCCACCTCCATGCGGGAGAACAGCAGTGCGTAGCATACCGCCGCCGCGGCGACTGCCGCCAGCGCGATGATCGCTACGACCGTGATATCCAGCCCGAACATGGACGTATTCTCCTCAGTCCTTCACCCGTTCCATGGCATCGAGAGCCGCGGAAAGGCGCTTGTCTTCGTTATAATATCGGGCGCGATCCCAGAAATGCGGCTTCACGATGCCGGTCGACATATGCCGACCGATCAGCCGGCCGTTGGCATCCTCGCCGTCGATTTCGTAGCGCATCAGATCCTGGGTGACGATCACGTCGCCTTCCATGCCGACCACTTCGGTGATCTGCGTGATGCGGCGGGAGCCGTCGCGCAGACGCGCCGCCTGAACGATGACGTCGATCGAACCGGTGATGATCTCGCGCACCGTCTTGGCCGGCAGCGAATAACCGCCCATGGCGATCATCGATTCCATACGGCTCAGGCATTCACGCGGGGTATTGGCATGGATGGTGCCCATCGAGCCGTCGTGGCCGGTGTTCATCGCCTGCAACAGGTCGAAGACTTCCGGGCCGCGCACTTCGCCGACGATGATGCGTTCCGGACGCATGCGCAGGCAGTTCTTGACGAGATCGCGCATGGTGATCTCGCCCTCGCCCTCGATATTCGGCGGACGCGTTTCCAGGCGCACGACATGCGGCTGCTGCAGTTGCAGTTCGGCGGTGTCTTCGCAGGTGATCACCCGCTCGTCGGCGTCGATGTAACGCGTCAGGCAGTTGAGCAGCGTCGTCTTGCCCGAGCCGGTACCGCCGGAAATGACGACGTTGCAGCGGACGCGGCCGATGATCTGCAGGAGAACTGCGCCCTCCGGGGTAATGGCCCCGAATTTCACCAGCTGGTCGAGATTGAGCTTGTCCTTTTTGAACTTGCGGATCGTCAGCGCCGGGCCGTCGATGGCGAGCGGCGGCGCGATGACGTTGACGCGCGAGCCGTCCGGCAGGCGCGCGTCGCAGATGGGCGAAGATTCGTCCACACGCCGTCCGACCTGGCTGACGATGCGCTGGCAGATCGAGAGCAACTGACCATTGTCGCGGAAGCGGATCTCAGACTCGATCGTCTTGCCGCCGACTTCGATGAAGGTCTGGCCGGCGCCATTAACCATGATGTCGGCGATGTCGTCGCGCGCCAGCAGCGGCTCAAGCGGGCCATAACCCAAGACGTCGTTGCAGATGTCCTCGAGCAGTTCCTCCTGCTCGGAGATCGACATCGCGAAATTCTTGATGGTGATGATATCGTTGACGATGTCGCGGATTTCCTCACGCGCACTTTCGGCATCGAGCTTGGCGAGCTGGGAAAGGTCGATCGTATCGATGAGCGCGGAGAAGACCTGGCTCTTTGTATCGTAATACAGTTCGGTGCGGGCCTGGCGCTTGCGGACAGGCTGCGGCGCAAGCTGCGGCGGCGGAACCGGCTGACGCTCGCGCGCGGGCTCGGCCAGGATTTCCGGGGCCGGCGGCCTTGCCGCCAGCGAACCAGCGGACGCGGCCGGCGGCGGCGCAAGCCCCACGCTCTTCCCAGATCCCTCGTTTCCGCGCTTGCCAAACATTCCGGTTTCCTAACGTCTAAGCCTTTTTGCGCCCAAGCATGTCGAGCACCTTCCCCAGACCACCCTTTTTCGCCTTCTTCACCGCGACGCGGCCGGTGACGATATGGGCAATCTGCGAGAATGTTTCCGCAGCAGGCGACTTCGCATCGATCTCAGAAATCATACGGCCGCTGTTGGCCGCGTTGCCGAAGAGCTGGACATCGAAGGGCAGGATGGCGATCGGCTCGATCTCCAGCGGCTCGATGAAGTCGGCGGGTGCGATTTCCGGACGCTTCGGCATGCCCACCTGGTTGAGGATGATATGCGGCGGGCGGTCATTCGGCCGAAGCTTCTTCAGCGCGTCGATCATATTCTTGCTGTTGCGCAGGTTCGCAAGATCGGGAACGGCGCAGATCACCACCTCGTCCACCTCGCAAAGCACCGCACGGGTCCATTCCGTCCAAGCATGCGGAAGGTCCAAGACTGCAACCGGCGCGCTGCGCTGCAGGAGCTCGATGATGGGCGTAAAGGCTCCGCGTTCGAAATCATACGCCCTGTCGAGCAGCGACGGAGCAGCAAGAAGCGACAGGTGCTCCGAGCACTTGGTCAGCAGACGGTCGAGGAATACCTCGTCCAGCCGTTCCGGCGCAAAGACCGCTTCTGCAATACCTTGAGCGGGATCCTGATCGAAATCGATATTGGCCGTGCCGAAGGGAAGGTCGAGATCGGCAAGAATAGTCTCGGTCGAAAACAGGCTGGAAATGCCGAAGGCACAGTTGTGCGCGATGGTGGACGAGCCCACCCCTCCCTTCGCGCCGATGAACGCTATGGATTTCCCGAGCGGCTCAGCATCCGGGTCGACGAAGATCGTCGAAACCGAGGCCAGCATATCGGGCATCTGCACCGGCGCGACCAGATATTCGGAAATTCCGTTGCGGATCAGCTCCCGATAAAGGGAGATATCGTTGTAGCGACCGACGATGATGACCTTGGTGGAGGGATCGCAGACTTCCGCAAGCGGCGCCAGCTCTTCGAGCAGGTTCTTCGGTTCCGCCTCCGTCTCCAGGATGATCAGGTTTGGCGTCGGAGCCGAAGCAAACATGTTCGCGGCAGCGCCGGTGCTGCCGACGGTCACGCGAAGATTGACCTTGGACATGCGGCGATCACGCCCCATGCGGTCCATCATCCGCTGCATGGCCTCGCTCTCGCAGAAAGCATGAATCGAGATGCGCGGTAGCGGACGCAGTGCGTCCATATCCGCCGGGCGCTCCGCGTCATCGAAATGTTCGTCTTCCTCGGAGGCGCGAATCTCGTAGCTGATCGGGCTCATCTTTTTCTCCGCTTCCCTGCCATCCGCTCAGTTACTGCTTCTCTCGCCGCGGTAGTCGCTGATGACCTTTGCCCGCTGCGTGGCGTCGATCGGCGTGGTCCCACGGGGAGCGATAAGATCCGTCGGGTTGGCGATCTGGGCAGCGAGATTGTTCTGGCTTGCGCAACCGAAATTATACCAGTTCCTATTGCCGAACGTGTTGTCGGAGAGATCGGCGGGCCATTCTCCGCACGGGCTCGTCATCGCTTTGGTCGTCACGTAAGAAAGCCGGATTGGCGCAGCATCGCCGCTTGGAGACGCCCCATAGCTGCTCATCAATATCCGGTCCGGCCTGATGCCGCTGGTCGTCAAGGTTCGGCGGATATCTCCCGCCAGGCGCTGGGCGGCGGCGGAATTATAGGAACCATGGGGGACCTGGATCTGAACGACGCCCGCTGGCGATGAGGCGAAATTCTGTGCGAAACCCTTCACCGTGTCCTTCATGCCGATGGACAGCCGAACATCGCCAGAGGCGACCGGGATATCGAGCGCATGTTCGCCTTCCGCCAGCACGATGGGATGGCGGGTCCGGTAGTCGTCGGGAATGGAGCCGGTGGTAAGCTGGCTGTTGCCGCACCCGGCCAACAGAACTGCCGATGCCGCAAGCATCACGGCTGCGGCGATCTTGTGTCGGGGAAACTTGACTGCGCCCTTCATGGCATTCTGTCCTTCGGCGGCGGTGTTTGCTTGCGTTTCCATGGCCTGGGTCACTTGTAGATGAAGCCGACCGCGCCGTGGTACTGGCCGGTCGCGACCGGTTCCTTGCGGCCGTAGATCTTGTTCACGCGGTTCAGGAAGAAGGTGGCGGCGTCGTTTTCCGGATTGAAATTGTCATCCGGACGCGCGATCTCGCTACGAGCCACCGGCCGGACGAGATAGGGCGTCGCGATGATGACCAGTTCGGTCTCATTGCGGACAAAATCCTTGCTGCGGAAGAGAGTGCCCAACACCGGCACCTTGGAAATGCCGGGGAGACCCGACATGGCCTGCCTGATATTGTCCTGGACCAGTCCAGCGATAACGATGGAGCCGCCGGAAGGCAATTCGACCGTGGTGGACGCCTCACGTTTGCGAATCGACATGTAAGTGTTGCCCTGAATACGCGGCGAACTTCCGTTGCCTGTGGCGACGGACCCTTCATAAGTGGGTTCGGAGACATTGGTCTCGATATTCAGGCTGATCCGTCCGGGAGACAGGACGACCGGCTTGAAGTTCAACTCTATCCCGTAATCGACCGAATTGACGGTCCGGGTGACGGTCGGCACGCCGGTATCTTCGTCAACGCCAACTTCCTGCTCCGCAGGTAGCCGGAACTCGCCGCCGACATAAAACTTCGCCTGCTGGCCCGAGATCGCCGTCAGGCTGGGCTCAGCGAGTGTCCGCATGACGCCAGCCTGCTCCATGGCGTTCATGTAGGTCGCCAGCCCGACATTGCCGATCGACCCTGTCAGCGTTCCCATGCCGAAGGTGTTGATCGCGTTGCCAAGATTGGAGGGATTGGAAAAACCGATCGAGCCGTCAGGCCCCGAGACGGACCCGTTGAAGCCGAGCTGCTTCAGCACCTGGCGGCTGACTTCAGCAACGGTCACCTTCAACGTCACCTGATCTTCGCCCTCGATCGTCAACAGATTGACGATCTGCGACAGCTGCCGCGCTTCTGCAAAAATGTCAGCGTCGCCGTTATTGCCTTGAGCTGTCAAGTTTCTCGTCGTCGCTTCGCCGCCTTTCAGGAAAGCCCTGGTCAGCTTTTCCGCCTGCGCGGAGTCCTGCGGGGTCCGAACCGTTCCCGACAGCACGACGTTGTCGGAGATGATCTCAACCTTGACGTTGGATTCGGGCAGGAATCTCCGCAGATTCTGCTGCAGGCCCGCGATGTCGCGCTCAATTTCCAGATCCAGGCTGATGATTTCCTCGCCATGCGAGCCGAAGACGAAGATATTGGTCTGGCCGACGGTCTTGCCGAAAAGATAGATACGCCGGGATGTCCGGGTTACGGCATCGGCCATCTCCGGGTTGGCCACAAGGATATCGTGGGCATCCGCCGGCAGGTCGACGACCAGTGCCTTGTTGAGGCCGAGCGCCACCCGCTTGCGGACACCCGGCCCGCCTTCGGTGATGCGAATCACGCTGGCATCTGTCGCCTGAGCCTGGGCAGGGGCCAAATAAAGGGGGGCGATATTGACCGGAACACCGGCAAAAGCGACGTAGAAGGCCATCCCCGCCGCCACCGAACTGCGAATCTTCCGCTTCAGAATGTTCACTTGATCCGCTCCGTTCATTGCGCTGGCGCCTGCGTCGCGGCCGTGCTTTTGACGATCGAGCCCGATTTGATGACCTGGATATCCGCCCGGTCTCGGCCGTGCAGCAGGTAGTCGGCCGCCACCGTATCCGCCTCCTGGGAATCGGCCACCGAACGCAAGGCAAGCGTGAGCCGCTCCGCCATCTGCTGGGAAACGGCGATGACCTGGGCCTGATCCGGCGTCAGTTCGAGCGTCGCCGTCGTGCCGACCACCGCCTTCTTGCCGTCCTCGGTCTCCTGAATCTGCTGGTCGATTGCGAGGACACGGATATTGTTCAGGATGTTTTCCGTGATGTAACGGCCGTCATCCTTGTTTTCACGCACCATGATAATGTCGACACGGTCGTTCGGCAGCACGAAGCCGCCTGCCCCGGTGGAAACCGAGATTTCAGTCGCCACGGCCCGCTTGCCGGCCGGCAGCAGCGAAGACATGATGCGACTGGAAGAATCTGCCACCTTCTCGGCGCGAAACGGTTCACCCTTGAACATGGGCATGCGAACCACCACGCCCTGAAGTTCTGTGATGGCATCGGGCCGTTTGTCGGCGGTAATGAAGCCGTCGATCACTCCACCTTCCGGCCAGGCGAGCCATTCCATCGACTTTTCGTTCAGGCGGCTGCCTACCGGCAAGTTTTCGGAGGAAACAAGAACCTTGACCGTGGGCTCGCGCTTGATCACCGTTTCGACCAGTTCGGGGCCCTTGTTACCCGCCAGCCGCACGGCCAGCAGGCCTGCCAGACCTGCGGCCACCACGGCAACCGCGAGTATGATGATACGGGTGGGCTTCATGGACATTCCTTGGGAACTCTACTTCCCACAAAGAATGGCCGCGAATGGTGTAATTATGGTTAATAAGACGCTTACATTTTAGGTTAACAATATGTTCCGGCTGCGCGTCAGTAGAACGCTTTTATTGCCATGGAATAGATGGGCGCCTGGTGAAATGTTAGGAAACCAGCGATGGCGATGGCGATACCGTAAGGAATTTTCTTGGCCGTGACCAGCGAGGCGGGCAGCGGGATCCCTATTGCCATGACAGAGTTTGCCTGCGAGCGAAGAAGAAGGATCACAAGGGTCACCGCACCGCCGACGAAGCCGACCGCAACGAGGAAAGTGAGAAGCGAGTCGTCCCAACCATACCAGACGGCTGATACGGTCAGGAGTTTTGCATCGCCGCCGCCCATCACGTTTAGAGCAAATAGCAGGAAACATACGCCGAAGACTACAAGACCGGCAACCAGGCTCATGCCGATCTCCGGCCATACTAGACCTGAAAACGGCGCAAGAATCAGAAAAGAGGCGAGTATGATCGCCGATATTTGGTTGGGGATCGTCATGGTCACGAGATCGGAAATGGCAGCAAACGCCAGTCCAAGCGGCAGGACCGACAGAACAAAAATTGCAACCATCAAGCTTACCATTCATTCGCCTTCGCGGTGATCTGGATTGAGAAGGCTTAGAGCCAAGGGGTCAACTGGCGAAGCCGCCCAAAGGGCGGCTTCGCATGCGCAGACATCGAACTTGATGTGCCGAATTACCGCGTAGCGGCAGTACCCTCGGCATCGTTCATCCTGTCGGAGATGGTTTGGAAAGTCGTGCTCAGCGAATCACCGAGCGTCGTTGCACCGGCGATCAGAGCAACGGAAATCAGGGCGGCGATCAGGCCATACTCGATGGCGGTTGCGCCGGACTCATCCTTCAGAAAACGAGCGAAAATCTTGGACATGGGAACTCTCCTACTCCACAACTGGTTGTTCAGCACTTCCCGACAACTGTTTTCCGTTGTTCGGATGGCAGCAATCTACCGGGGGACGATTGCCAAGCGCTTAAGGAAGAGCGTTATCAAGTCGTTAACGGAAGATTGCCGGAAGGAATGGTAAATAAAGAAGACAGCAACAAGATAGTATTTGAACAATATTCGGTGGTGCCGCAGCGCGCTAATATTCCCTGTCACCCAAGGCTTTAACAGCCTCTCTCCTCCCGAATGAGCCGCCGGCGCCAAACAATATCGGCCGCAAAACGAGGTTAACATCGGATAAAAAGGCCAGCCGCTGTGCCATTTAACCGTTCATTCACCAATCGCATCCATTCTTGAGCGATACAACCGCATCCAAAGGCTGCCTATAATGCTGTTCCGTCGCGTCATGGTCCGACTCGCCGCCGTCTGCGGCCTCGTCTTTGCGGCGGCCCCCGGAAATGTGCTGGCTCAGGAGGAAGGCGATCTTCTGCGCGTCTTCATGAACCATGCCCGGGTATTGCGGCTGGACCGGCCGGTGAGCAAGGTCATCGTCGGCAACTCGAATGTGGCTGATGCCACCGTCGCGGATTCCACCACCATCGTGGTCACGGGCCGCAGCTTCGGGACGACCAATCTCGTGCTTCTGGATGCGGAAGGAAACGCGATCGCCGACGAGCGCGTCCTTGTTTCCATCGACGAGGGAAATACCGTCCGCGTCTTCCGGCAAACCGAACGCAAGATCCTCTCCTGCACGCCCAACTGCGAGCAGCATGCCGAGTTCAAGACCGACGCCACGCCCTGATCAGGGACAGACCGGTAAATTCGCGCCCTTTGCGGCAACGGAATCTCAATAATCAACCGGTACGATTCCGAGGCTCGAAACCGGGCTGTGGGCGGGAAACGATGGGCGAGAATCAAGACGAGACCGAAAAGGTCGCGCCGGCGAGACGCGGAGCTGTGCTCGGCCGGATATTCAGGTCGCAAGACGGGGCGGCCGCCATCGAGTTCGCGCTGCTGGCACTTCCCTATTTCATGATCGTCTTTGCAATCCTAGAAACCTTTGTTGCTTATACCGGCGAACAGCTCGTTGCCAATGCGGTCGATACGGTGGCGCGCAAGCTCAGGACCGGCAGTATCACCGCGGCCAACACCGATCGAACCGCATTCCGGCGAACGTTCTGCGACGAAGTCTCGATCATGATCAAGTGCAGCGAGGAAGAGATAGCAACGCCCGACAAGCTGTGGCTGGATGTCCGCAGCTTTCCGAGCTTCGCCGACATACCGGGAAACGTGCCGCTCAATACGTCGCAGGATCTCGATACGGCTTCGGTGAACAACTATAGCCCGGGCGCCCAGAAGACGATCAACATGGTGCGCGCCTATTACCGCTGGGATGTCATTACGGACCTGCTTCGGCCTTACATCACCAACATTCGGCCCTCCGGCGGCCGTCCGAACTATTTCCTGATCGTGGAGACGGCCACATTCCGAAACGAGGATTACCCGTGATGGAAGCGCCAGATCAGCATCAGCAAAGGCATTCCGGCAGCTTCCTGGCTCGGCTCAGGCGGCTGGCCACCGACCGTGGCGGTGCAGGCGCCGTTGAATTCGCGCTGATTGCCCCACTTCTGCTCAGTCTCTACATCACGTCCTTCGAAATTACCCTGGGTCTTAGCGTGTCCAAAAGGGTGACCCGCAGCGCCGGCACGATCGCGGACCTCGTGACGCGCGAGACAAGCGTCAACAAGGCGCTCCTCACGACGATGGAGGACGTTACGGACAGCCTCTTTGCGCCATACACGCCCAATGCGTTGAGCATCCGAGTCACGGGGGTGGCGCTGGATGCCGCCGGCAATCCCAAGGTGGCCTGGTCCTGGGACGACACCGATGCCCGCCCCTATGCCGTCGGTGCAACCGTCGATGTTCCGACCGAGATGCGCATACCCAACTCTTTTCTCATACATTCGGAGGTCTCCGTTTCCCACGACCTTCTGATGTTCATGTCGGGCCTCCTGCCGTCCGAACTCAAGACAATCACCATCGCCCGGGATTACTTCTACCGTCAGAGGATCGGAACCAGCATCTCCTGCTCGGATTGCTGAGGCGCCTCATCCATCATCCCCCTTTGCCAAGCGGCAGGCGCGGCTGTATGAATCGCGATTCAACGCGGCCGAAGGCCGGGTGAACTGCGTTTTATATCCCTGGTGACCGATGGCTCGTGCCTTTCTGTTCGTTCTTGACTCCTTTGGCGTTGGCGGCGCGCGGGATGCCGATGCCTATGGCGACCTTGGCTCCAACACGCTCGGCCATATCGCGGAATTCTGCGCCGCCGGGGCCGGCGACCGCGCGGGTCTCCGGCAAGGTCCGCTGCATCTGCCGAACATGTCGGCGCTCGGCCTTCTCGAAATCGCCAGGCTTGCCGAAGGCGACTATCCCGCGGGAATGCCGATGCCGGAGCGGATTTTCGGCCTGTTCGGAGCGGCGGACGAGATTTCCCGCGGAAAAGACACCCCTTCCGGACATTGGGAAATCGCCGGCACGCCGGTAATGTTTGACTGGGGCTATTTCCCCAACGAGGGCGACGCCTTCTCCCCCGAACTGGTGGAGGCGATCTGTCGGGAGGGCGATATCCCGGGCATCCTTGGCAATTGCCATGCATCGGGTACGGAGATCATCGCACGGCTTGGGGAAGAGCATATCCGGACCGGCAAGCCGATCTGCTACACATCCAGCGACTCGGTGTTTCAGATCGCCGCCCATGAACATCATTTCGGTCTCGATCGGCTCATCTCGCTGTGCCAGACCGTCCGCGAATTGCTCGATCCGTTGAATATCGGTCGGGTGATCGCGCGACCCTTCATCGGCGAAACGGCGGGGACGTTCGAACGCACCGGCAACCGGCGCGACTTCTCCGTCCCTCCGCCGGAACCGACGCTCCTCGACCGGCTGATCCGAGGCGGGCGGTCGGTGCATGCAATCGGCAAGATCGGTGATATCTTTGCTCACCAGGGCGTTTCCCGGGTCATCAAGGCCAACGGCAACGCCGCCCTGATGGAGGCAACGCTTGCTGCAATGGACGAGGCCGCGGTCGGCGATCTGGTTTTCACCAATTTCGTGGATTTCGACATGCTCTACGGACATCGCCGCGACGTGCCGGGCTATGCAGCCGCGCTCGAAGCCTTCGACCTCGCATTGCCAGATATTCATCGGCGGCTGAAACCGGGCGATCTTGTCATCCTTACCGCCGATCACGGCTGCGATCCCACATGGCGCGGCACCGACCATACACGCGAGAGGGTGCCGATCATGGCATTCGGACCGGGAATCCGGTCGCGCTCGATCGGATTGCGGTCGACCTATGCCGATATCGCGGAGACCATTGCCGAGCACCTGGCCATTCCACCGGGTCCGCATGGACGGAGCTTCCTGTGACTGCGCATCTTTTAAAAGCCGAGATCCACTGCCATATCGAGGGCGCCGCGCCGCCTGCGCTTGCTGAAGCCCAGGCCCGAAAATACGGCGCCGATACCAGCCACATCCTGCGAGACGGCGCCTATAAGTGGTCCGATTTCTCCGAATTCCTCGTCTGTTACGACGCGGTGGCGGCGCTCTTCAGGACGGCTGCGGACTATGCGCTGCTGACGGAATCCTATCTCCTCGAGCTCGCGGCAGCGAACACGATCTACAGCGAGATCATCGTATCTCCCGATCACGGCGACCGCATCGGCCTTGGAGCCGATGCCTACCTTTCGGGCATCTGCGACGGCATCCATGCGGCGCGCGAAAAGACAGGCATCGAGGCACGCATCATCGTCACCGGCGAACGACATTTTGGCCCCGACAGGGTCGTCTCCGCCGCGCAATATGCCGCGAATGCGAAGAACCCGCTGGTGACCGGCTTCAACATGGCGGGTGAAGAGCGCATGGGCCGGGTCGCCGACTACGCCCGCGCCTTCGATATCGCCCGCGACGCCGGGCTCGGGCTCACTATCCATGCGGGCGAGGTGTGCGGGCCTTTCAGCGTCTCAGACGCGCTCGATCTGGTGAAACCGTCGCGCATCGGACACGGTGTTCGGGCGATCGAGGACCCCGCCCTGGTGGAGCGCCTCGCCGAACTCGGCACCGTCCTGGAAGTCTGCCCCGGCTCGAATATTGCACTCAAGGTCTTTTCCGACTTCCAGAGCCATCCTTTGAAACCGCTCAAGGCCGCCGGCGTGCGAGTTTGCCTCAATTCCGACGACCCACCCTTTTTCCATACGTCGCTCACCCGCGAATACGAAATCGCATCGAAGGAAATGGGAATGGCGGATGCAGAGATCGACGCCATGACGCGGACCGCGCTCGAGGCGGCCTTTGTTGATGAAGGGACGCGGTCACGCCTGCTCTCCCAGTTCGACGCCGGGATGGCTTGACGTGAGGCGATTGGGGATGAGGCCGTCAAACGCGCCTGACGGGTTGCAGAACGCGGCTTTTTCCTCAAAAGAAGAGACAGACAACAACGAGGGAAGCTCATGAACGGCGTCACTGTCATCGATCACCCGCTGGTGCAGCACAAGCTGACGATCATGCGCAAGAAGGAAACCTCCACAGCCGGCTTCCGGCGGCTGCTGCGCGAAATCTCAACACTGCTCTGCTACGAGGTGACCCGCGACCTCGAACTCACCTATGAAACGATCGAGACGCCGCTCGTCGAGATGCAGGCGCCGATCCTCGAGGGCAAGAAGCTCGTCTTCGCCTCCATCCTGCGCGCCGGCAACGGCTTGCTCGAAGGCATGCTGGACCTCGTGCCGTCGGCCCGCGTCTCGCATATCGGCGTTTACCGCGATCATGAGACGCTGCAGCCGGTGGAATACTATTTCAAGGCGCCGGAAGATATCGCGGAGCGGCTTGTCATCGTGGTGGACCCGATGCTTGCAACCGGCAATTCCTCGATCGCCGCCGTGGACAAGCTCAAGGAACGCGGCGCCCACAACATCCGCTTCCTCTGCCTGCTCGCCGCGCCGGAAGGCCTCAAGAATTTTCAATCGGTGCACCCGGACGTGAAGATCTACACGGCCTCGATCGACAGCCACCTCAATGAAAAGGGGTATATCGTTCCAGGTCTTGGAGATGCCGGCGATCGCATGTACGGCACGAAGTAATTCTTCAGGATTTCCTTACCAAATTTCGAACTGAAGGGCCTGCAAAACCTTTGCAGGTCTTTTTGTTATAGTTTTTACGCTAATGGCAGGCTATCGGGTTCCCATGATCGAGGGACATTCATGCTCCTGCGCACCGTCATCTTCGCGGCCATAGCGGCTTTGCTTGCAACGCAGATCCCGTCGATGATCCAACTGGCCGATCAACCGCCGGCCACGACGGCGGCGGCTGAACCGGCACAACCACAATCGGTCGCCGCGGCAGCCGGCAGTGCGGTGCTCGAAGCCGATGGCCGCGGGCATTTCAACGGGACGTTCCGCATCAACGGCAAATCCGTGGATGGCTTGGTCGATACTGGAGCCTCGCTTGTCGCAATCAACGAAAGTACCGCCCGCAAGCTGGGTTTCGGCGCAAACAGCCTCGACTTCCGCTACACCGTCAATACCGCAAACGGCGGCACGGATGCGGCGCGTGTGGTGCTCGGCCGCATCGAGATCGGGGGCGTCCGCGTGAAAGACGTCGATGCCTTCGTGCTGCACGACAAGGCGCTTTCCGGAACGCTCGTCGGCATGAGCTTCCTGAAAAAGCTGAAATCCTTCCAGGTCCAAGGCCGAAACCTGAAGCTCACCCAGTGATCAGCCGATCCGTTTAAGGACAACAGGTGAAGCCGCGGGCGGTGCATCCGCGATGGTGCAAAACACCGCGACATCTCTTGCGATACGCTCCGCGTCCTCCTGGTTCTTCGCATGCACGGTGGCAATGGGCTCACCCTTCGAGACCTGCGTGCCGAGTGCCAGAAATCCGTTGATACCCACTCGGTGATCGATGGAGTCCGCTGCGCGTTTGCGGCCTCCGCCGAGTTCCACCACGGCAAGACCGAGCCCACGTGTATCGTATGAGGCGAGATAGCCGTCGCGCGGCGCCGGAACGTGCAGGCTCGCGGGAGCACGCTCCAGATAGGCGTCCGGCCGCTCACAGAAATCGGCAGGTCCGCCAAGCGCGTGCACCATGCGCCCGAAACGCTCTTTCGCCTCGCCGGAGGAAAGCGCCCGACGCGCATTTTCCTCGGCGTGGCGCAAATCGCGAAAGAGACCGGCCTGCACCAGCATTTCGGCCGCTTCGGCCATGACCACGGCCTCAAGTCGCGAACCGGCCTTCAAGCCAGACAGGAATTTGAGGCAGTTGACGATTTCCAGCCCGTTGCCGGCAGCATCCGCCAGCGGCTGGTTCATATCGGTCAGCAGCGCGGCCGTTTTCAGGCCTGCGCCGTTCGCCACCTCGACCAGCGAGCGCGCCAACACTTCGGCTTCCTCCATGCTTTCCATGAAGGCGCCGTTGCCGACCTTTACATCGAGCACCAGGCTCCCGAGACCGGCCGCAAGCTTCTTGGACAGAATGGAGGCGGTGATCAGCGGCACCGATTCCACGGTCGCCGTCACGTCCCTGATGGCGTAGAGGCGGCGGTCCGCGGGCGCAAGAGCTGTCGTCTGTCCGATAATGGCACAACCGACTTTCTCGACGACCCTCCGGAGCAGCGCTTCGTCCGGCATGACATTGTAGCCTGGGATCGACTGCAGCTTGTCGAGAGTCCCGCCGGTATGGCCCAGGCCGCGGCCGGAAATCATCGGCACGGCCAGGCCGCAACTGGCGACGATCGGCGCCAGCATCAAGGAAACATTGTCTCCAACACCGCCGGTCGAATGCTTGTCTGCGATGGGCCGGCCAAGGCCGCCCCATTTCAGCACAGTCCCGGAATCGCGCATGGCCAGCGTCAACGCCACCGTCTCATCCCGGGACATGCCCCGAAAGAACACAGCCATGGCGAAAGCGGCGGCCTGCCCTTCTGTGATTTCGTTTCTGGTGAGTGCTGCGATGAAGCCAGCAATCTCATCGGCGGCAAGTGTTTTCCCGTCGCGTTTGCGACGAATGATTTCCTGTGGGATCATTCTGTCAATAGCCGCTCGACACGCGGGCGCTGGTGCCGCCGCTCAACACACCCAAGATGTCGTCAAGAAGGCCGGACGCTCCAAAACGAAATGTCGAGGGCATGATCCAGTTCGGACCCATGATGGTTTCGGCAAGGCGGAAATAAAGATCCGCGTCCGCTACGCTGCCGATGCCACCAGCCGGCTTGAAACCGACACGCTTCCGGGAGTCGCGGATCGCCTGCAGCATGATGTCGGCAGCCTCCAGCGTCGCGTTGACCGCGACCTTACCCGTCGAGGTCTTGATGAAATCGGCACCTGCAGCGATTGCGAGTTCGGACGCACGGCGGATGAGCGCGCTGTCTTTCAATTCACCCGTCTCCAGGATCACTTTCAGACAGGCTTGCGGGCAGGCGGCGCGCACGGCTTCGATCAATTCAGTCACCGCCGCCTCGTCGCCCGCCAGCAGCTTGCGATAGGGGATGACCATGTCGATCTCGTCGGCACCATCCTCGATAGCCTTGCGGGTTTCGTCGATGACGGCCGCGACCGGCAATTCCCCGGTGGGGAAGTTTACCACGGTCGCTATCCGGACCGCATGGTCCGGCCCCAGAATGGCTCGCGCATGCGCAACAAAACGGGGCCAGATGCAGATTGCCGCCGTATGGCCATAGGGCGTCTGGGCGCGCAGGCACAGTTTCTCGATCGCGGCATTGTCGCAATCGTCGCGCAAATTCGTCAGGTCGAGAAGCGAGAGCGCGAAGGCTGCCGCCTCGCGCGGGCTCAGGAGTTCCATTTCGTGCCTCCCCGGGCTTGATCGAGCCGGTATAATTATCGTTCAAACGATTAGAAGCAACCCGCCGAGGTTGCGCGGAACGTCACACGCCAAGTATCCAATTGAAATCTATCGTGTATCAAGCTAACATTTCTTTTAAAATGGTAGCCAGACGCTGGCCGCCGACCGGCGCCATGTCCTTGGTTTCCTCGTGGCTGAGTTCGGCACCGGTCATGCCCGCGCCGAAATTGGTAATGACCGACGCGGCTGCTACCTTCATCCCGAAATAGCGCGCCAGAATGACCTCCGGCACAGTCGACATGCCGACCGCATCGGCGCCCAGGATACGTGCCATGCGAATTTCCGCCGGCGTTTCAAAGCTCGGGCCTGAAAACCACATGTAGACGCCGGAAAACAACGGGATACCGCAGCGGATTGCGGCGTTGCGCATGCCGAGCGAAAGGGACGCGTCATAGGCGCTGGTCATGCCGACGAAACGACGGTCTCCCTCTTCACCGATCAGCGGGTTCAGGCCGGAATAGTTGATATGATCGGTGATCTGCATCACCGATCCCGGCGGCATATCCTCACGCAGCGAGCCTGCGGAGTTCGTCAGGATTAGCGATTGAACGCCGATTCCCTTCATGACCTCGATCGGAAAGCGCATGGCCTTCGCATCGCCATGCTCGTAATAGTGCGCACGACCCGACAGCATGATGACCGGCTCTGCGCCGAGATAGCCGGCGACCAGCTCGCCCGCGTGGCCTGTAACGCCGCTTGCTGGAAATCCTTCCAGGGCGCCATAGGGCACACGAACCTGGTCCGTCACCTCCCCCACCAGCGAGCCGAGGCCGGAGCCGAGCACGATTGCGTGGCGCGGCACGAGACCGTCGAGGCGATCGACGAGGAGATCGATAACTTCCTTCATCCGATCACATCCGTTTCAAAGGCGTAGGGCAGCAGCTCCGCCATGCTGACTGTCTTCTGGACGCCGGCATCGTCGCAAAGGTAGATGCGCGTATCGGCGGACGCGAATTCCGAAATCTTCTGACGGCAGCCGCCGCATGGCGTGCAGAGCGGCAGTTTTTCGGCAATGACGGCGAGTTCTACGATCTTGCTGGCGCCGCCCATGATCATAGCACCGATCGCCGTCGGCTCCGCGCACCAACCCTGCGGGAAGGATAGGTTCTCGATATTGGCACCCAGGTAGACGTTCCCGTCGTCCGCGCGGATCGCGACGCCCACGGGAAATTTCGAATAGGGCGCGTATGACTTTTTCATTGCCTCGCGGGCGGCTTCGAACAGCTCGTGAGACATATCCTAGCGCTCCTTCGTGTAGGGGACGCCGCCGGCCTTCGGCGGGCGTGCAATGCCTATGAAGCCGGCAAGCAGCACACAGGTCAGGATATAGGGCAGTGCCTGGAAGATTTGCACAGGCACCTCCCCGATCAGCGGAAGCGATTTGCCCTGCATGAAGTTCGCAAAAGCGTCAAGAAAGCCAAAGAGCAGGCAGGCGAGCATCACCGGCACCGGCTTCCATTTCGCAAAGATCAGCGCCGCAAGCGCTATATATCCCTTGCCGGCCGACATGTTGTTGATGAATGCCGCCGATTGGGCGATCGCCAGGTAAGTCCCAGCGAATCCCGCCAGGAAGCCGGTGACGATCAGCGCACGATACCGCAGCCAGCTCACCGAAATGCCCGCCGTATCCACGGCGCCTGGATTTTCTCCCACGGCGCGCAGGCGCAGCCCGAAACGTGTCCGGTACAAAACCCACCAGGAGATCGGCACCATCAGGAACGCGATGTAAGTGAGGATATTGTTGCCGGAAATGACGTTGGCATAAAGAGGCCCGAGGATCGGCACATCGCGTATCGCATCGGTACCCGGCAGGATGATCGGCGCGAACCGGCCCGAGCCCGGCACCTGCGCCGTACGGCCGCCTTGCCCGAACCACGCTTGGCCGAGCACGATCGTCAAGCCGGCGGCCACGAAATTCAGAGCCACGCCGGAAACGATCTGGTTGCCGCGATTGGTGATCGAGGCAAAACCATGAATGAAAGAAAACGCGATCGCGACCAGGATGCCCGCCGCAAGGCCGAGCCAGGCGTTGCCAGTCCAGTAGGCGGCACAGGCCGAGGCGAAAGCCGAGACCAGCATCTTGCCTTCGAGACCAATATCGAAAATCCCCGCCCGCTCCGAAAACAGCCCTGCCAGCGCGGTGAACAGCAAGGGGATGGACAGACGGACCGCTGAACCGAGAATGCCGATGAAAATATCGAAATAATCCATGAGCTACTTCCCGGAAATCTGCTGGTAAAGCCGAACGATTGCCGGCCGAAGCATGTATTCCAGCGCGCCCGCAAAGAGGATCACCAGGCCCTGGATGACGACGATCATGTCACGGGTGATGCTCGGCATGTCGAAGGAGAGCTCCGCTCCGCCCTGATAGAGAATTCCGAAGAGCAGTGCGGCGAGAATGATCCCGACAGGGTGGTTGCGACCCATCAGCGATACGGCGATACCGACGAAGCCTGCGCCGCCGACGAACTCGATCTGCAGCCTTGCCGAAGCTCCCATGACGGGGTTGAGCGCCATCATGCCCGCAAGGCCGCCGGAGATCAGCATGGCGATCATGACGATCTTTGCGTAGGGGATGCCGGCATAACCCGCCGCCGTCGGGCTGATGCCGAGCGTGCGCATTTCATAACCGAGCTTGGTGCGCCAGATCAGCATCCAGACCAGGAAACACATGACAAGCGCGATCAGGAAGGAGAAGTTGAGCGGGGCTGCGCCCAGCTTGCCGCCGAACATCGAAATCAGCCAGTCGAGCTTCGGGAGCTGGCCGCCTTCCAGGAAGGTGCGCGTTTCCGGCGCCATCTTGCCCGGCACGATCAGCACCCGCACGAGCAGATAGTTCATCAGCGACGACGTGATGAAATTGAACATGATCGTGGTGATGACGATATGGCTGCCGCGCTTGGCCTGAAGCCACGCCGGTATCGCGGCGCAGGCGGCACCGAAGAGAGCCGCGCCGATGACCGCAAAGGGCATGGTCACGTACCAGGGCACGTAGCGATCGAGCGAGAGCGCGACGAGCGCCGCGCCGAGGCCGCCGAGATAGGCCTGTCCTTCCGACCCGATGTTGAACAGCCCGGCATGGATGGCGACCGCCACCGACAACCCGGTAAAGATGAAGCTCGTGGCGTAGAAGAGCGTAAAGCCTATGCCTTCGCCGCGGCCGAGCGCACCGATCAACAGCAGGCGCAGGGCCTCGAGCGGGCTTTCTCCGATAGCCCAGACCACGAGGCCGGAAAAAAAGAAGGCAAGGACGAGATTGAGGATCGGGACGACGATGTAGTTGATCCAGGCGGGAAGCTGAACGGATGCGGTGCTCATGCGGCGATCCCGGCCATCATCAGGCCCAATGTCTGTTCGCCGGCATCACCGGTCTTCTCCCCGACGACCTTGCCGGCAAACATCACCAGTATACGGTCTGAAAGGGAACGGATTTCGTCGAGTTCCACCGACACCAGGAGCACTGCCTTGCCTGCATCCCGCATGTCGATGATCCGCTTGTGAATGAACTCGATGGCGCCGATATCGACACCACGGGTCGGCTGGCCGATGATCAGCACATCCGGATCGCGCTCGATCTCCCGGGCGACGACGATCTTCTGCTGGTTGCCACCGGAGAAATTCGCCGTCTTCAACCGCGGGTTCGGCGGCCGGATGTCGTATTTCGCGATCTTTTCTTCCGCATCCTTGCGCATCGCATCAAGATCGAGCATCGCGCCACGCCCATAACGTGGGTCGCGGTGGTAACCGAGGATCGAGTTCTCGTATTCCTCGAATTTCAGCACCAGGCCCATATGGTGCCGATCCTCGGGAATGTGGGCGAGGCCAAGATCGCGCAAGCCCGCCGGACCGATCCCGGCAACCGGCTTGCCGTCGATGAATATCTCGCCAGAGTAAGGTTTGCGAATACCGGCGATCGCCTCCAGGAGCTCGGATTGGCCGTTGCCCGCAACCCCGGCAATACCGACGATTTCGCCGGCGCGGACATCGAAGGAAACATCGTCCACCATGGTGACGCCGCGAGCATCCCTAACCGTCAGGTTCCTGACCGACAGCAGAACCCGGCCCGGATTCGCGTCGCCTTTTTCCACATGCAACAATACGCGGCGGCCGACCATCAGTTCGGCCAATTCCTCGACAGTCGTCTCGGACGTCTTGCGGGTTGCCACCATTTCGCCGCGGCGCATGACCGAAACCGTGTCGGTGATCGCCATGATCTCGCGCAGCTTGTGGGTGATGAGAATGATCGTCTTACCCTGGTCGCGCAGTACACGCAGCACCTTGAAGAGGTGGTCGGCCTCCGCCGGCGTCAACACGCCGGTCGGCTCGTCCAGGATGAGGATTTCTGCCCCGCGGTAGAGTGCTTTCAGAATCTCCACGCGTTGCTGGCTGCCCACAGGCAATTCTTCGACCACCGCATCGGGATCGACCTCGAGGCCGTAGTCGTCCTCCAGGCGCTTCAATTCCTTGCGGGCACTTGCAACGCCCTTGCGAAGCAATTGCCCGCCTTCGGCGCCCAGCATGACGTTTTCCAGAACCGTAAAATTTTCAACCAGCATAAAGTGCTGGTGCACCATGCCGATGCCCGCAGCGATCGCCGCCTGGCTGTCGCGGATTGCGATCGGCTTGCCTGAAATGCGGATTTCGCCCTGATCGGCATGATAGAAGCCGTAGAGGATCGACATCAGCGTCGATTTTCCCGCGCCGTTTTCGCCGATGACGCCATGGATCGATCCCTTGGCCACGGTCAGATTGATGTTCTTGTTCGCATGCACCGCACCGAACTTCTTGTCGATGCCGACAAGCTCGATTGCAGGCTCAATCTCTTTGGGGAGGTCGAGGCTCAAATGGTTCGCCTTTCCACATTATGAAAAAGGGCGCATGGCGATCCGGACCACCATGCGCCCTTCAGGCGTGTCTTTTATTTGGGGCAGGATTTATCCGACATATAGTCGTGCACCTTGACGGTGCCGGCGATGATGTCGGCCTTGGCCTTTTCCACGGCAGCCTTCATTTCAGCGGTAATCAACGACTTGTTGTTGTCGTCGAGCGCATAGGCCACGCCGTCTTCCTTGACGCCGAGAGCCTGGACGCCGGCGGTAAACTTGTCGTCCTTGGTGTCCTTGAAGGTGTTATAGACAGCAAGGTCGACACGCTTGACCATGGAGGTCAGGACGGAGCCGGGATGCAGGTGATTCTGGTTGGAATCGACGCCGATCGACAGCTTCTTGTTGTCGGCCGCAGTCTGTAGCACACCGAGGCCGGTCGCACCCGCTGCCGCGTAGATGACATCGGCGCCCTGGTCGATCTGGTTCTTGGTCAACTCACCGCCACGGACAGGATCGTTCCACGCCGCACCGGTGGTGCCGGTCATGTTCTGGAAAACCTGCGCATCCGCCTTTGCGGCCTTGACGCCCTGGACATAACCGCAGCCGAACTTGCGGATCAACGGAATGTCCATACCACCGATGAAGCCGACCTTGCCGGTCTTGGATGCCATGCCGGCGAGCAGACCGACGAGATAGGAGCCTTCCTCTTCCTTGTAGACGACCGAACGGACATTCTTCAGGTCGACGACCGAGTCAACGATCGCGAACTTGGTGTCCGGGAATTCCGCCGCAACCTTTTCCATGGCCGAAGTCCAGGCAAAGGAGACAGCAACGACAGGATTGTAGCCGCGGCTGGCGAAGTTGCGGATTGCCTGTTCGCCCTGGGTATCGCTGGTGGGCTCGAAGTCGCGATATTCGATCCCCGTTTCCTTCTTGAACTGCTCGGCGCCGGCAAAAGCTGCCTCGTTAAAGGATTTGTCGAACTTGCCGCCGGTACCATAGACCAGCGCCGGCTTCACCTCCGCTGAAAGCGCGGTGGCCGACATGGCGCCCAAGGCAATGAGGCTTAAAAGGGTTCTTTTCATCGTGCAGCCCTGTTTTTAGCTGTTTGATCCTCCCGCAAGCCCGTCCCCCGGGCACTTCTGCGGCCACCTGCCCTTTTTCTTTTCAGGGTCTGGCTGCGGTCACTCTTGCACGGGTTTCGGAAAAATTCACGAGATTTTTTTCAGTTGGTAAAGAATGGCGAACCTGCCGAAAACTTGAACAAAGGTCCGAAATAACTGCATGAATCTGGGGCGCGACGCATATTTTCATGCCAGCCGGGAAGACGACTACTCTCCTCAGGCCGCAACGGCTACCCAGCATCTTAACATGCCGGCGGGAAGGGTTCAGGCGGAAAACCGTCCCGCAAAACGCGGTTTTTCGTAGCCAGCCATCCAGAAGAGGAGCGCCAGGGTCAGGAAGATTGCAAAAGCTGGCTGCGCCAGAACCGGCGCTACGAAGGGGCGCCAGAGATCGGCGCTGATATAAGTCTCGGCATAGATTTCGCTGAGCGCGAGGCTTTCCGGATCGAGATTGAGCCAGGCATTGCCAAGGCTGGTCAGCACGACCGAAGACGCGGAGACGGATTGAATCGAATCCAGGGTGCCGGCGATGATTGCAGCAAGAAGCGCCAGAGCGCTCACCGTATGGAAGACGAAGCGAAGTATTCGCATTTTCTATTAGCCATTTCGTTGTCGACCGCCGATGAGCCGGACAACACCGGTCCCATATCGAAAGAAATAGCCGTCGCCTCCCAGCTTGGCAACGCGACCCCAAGGTTTTACGTGCTGTTGTCAAAAATCGTTCAGATTCCGGTTGATCCTTCGGAATTCATCGGTATATATCGCGCCCGACCGCTGTGTTGCCCCCGATTTGCACGCAGCCCTTTATCCTAAGGACAGGTGGCCGAGTGGTTGAAGGCGCACGCCTGGAACGCGTGTATACGTGAAAGCGTATCGAGGGTTCGAATCCCTCTCTGTCCGCCATTCTCTTCCACTTCAGTAATCATATCAGCTCCTTACTCGTCGTTTGTCCCAACAAGTTCGTTCTGTTGGGAGTTTTCGGCTTGCCGGTCTGATCGTTCCGGCATGGTATCGACGGCCGCATCTGCCATCTTTTCTTGATCCGCCGCGCGCGTGTAGCGCTCGACTTCCTTAAGTGAGAGGTGGCCCGTTACGGCCGCAATGTGGTTCGCGCTGTTATTCGCTTCGGCCAGCCGCCGCGCCGCTGCCTTGCGCAATCCGTGGGAGGTGCAGTGTGGCAAGCCAGCGTCGTTGCATTGTTCGCGAAACCAGTTTCCGAAGCCGGCCGGCGTAAAGGGCTTGTTGAATGAGGTCAGCAGGAAAGCCGGCTTATCCTTCGGTGCCATTTCCAGTGCCTCGACGAGTGATCCGTGCATCTTGATTGCAAGGCGCGTCTTGGTCTTCTCCTGAACGACAGAAATGCGCTGTCCGCTCACATGCTGCCAACCGAGCGTCACGGCATCGCCTCGTCGCTGGCCGGTGTAGAGCATCAGCGCCATTGCAAGGCGCGGCTTCGTGCCGATCGGATGACGTGCCTCGAAAGCGGCAATTTCCACCTCGGTCCAAGTGTGAAAGCCGGACGATTTATTGCTGTAGCCCTTGAGCTTCAGCGTTGGGTCGCGGCTGATCAGCTCGATATCGATGGCATGCCGCATGAGAATGCGCAGCATCCGGAGATAATTGTTGGCGGCAGCGGGCGTGGCGCTCATCTTGCCAATGATGGCTTTGACGTGCTGTCGCCGCAGGTCTTTCACCATGCGTTCGCCATGGTCCTTTCGGATCTTTTCGCAGATACCGCGATAGGTCGTCTGCGTGCTAGCGGCTGTACCCTTAAATTCAGGAGAGGCGTAGTAGGAGACGACAAGTGCCGCCATGCTGCCGGCCTTCGTGCGCCCCTTGCCGATCTCGCCTTGGGCGGCCTTTTCACTGCGTAACGCGGCCTGGTATTCCTGATCGAAGGCCTCGGAGGGGAACGGCGATTTAAGATAGGTGGAGAAGAGCCCCCGCTTGAAGCGGGGGCGCACGTTTCCATAACGGTCGCGCTGCGGATAAACGAATTTTGGGAATGTTGTTCGCGAGCGCCTAGCCATCTTTCAGAACCTCGTCCCATGAATTCGAGGAGGAGGCAGGGCCAGACGATGCCGAGAGAATGCGGATGCCATCTTTCGTGGCGATGACCTCGCGCACCTCCATACCTGCCTGGATCGCGCCACGAATGGCGCGAGCAACGTCCGATTGCCGGATATTCAAAGACCGATTGCGACGGGCGGTTTCTGCCTGGGAGCCGACCATCAGACGTCCTCTCGGATCTGATTGACTGCAGCGAGCGCAGATTTCTGAACGTCAGCGACTTGGCCGGCCGCGTGTTCCAGAGCGCGTAAACAATCCTCCTTATAGCCGATATCCGAAGCCTCGGGATTGCTGAGGGCCAGGAAAACGGCGCGCAGGATGGCTATCGGGATTTCCAAATCGTCGACCACGGTGATCAGCGGATCGGCCGCAGCGTACTTTTCCCAGTTGACCGGTTTCTTCGCGGCGGACTTCATCTCGCACCGCCTCTTCTCGGCCGATGGCCGATCATCACAAGGCTAAAGTTCCGGCCGTGGTTAAACGGGTGGTAGTCAACTTCTATTTGGATCACTTCCGGATGCATCGCCATCAGGACATTCCGCAGATTGGCGACGCAGATATCGAACTGCTGGTCGAGAGGCAGAGGCAAGCGGCTGGTTTTACCGCTTGCCTCTGCGAGCGCCACGGACGGCAAGGTTGCGGCGGTGCTGGCGGCGGCCATGGTGATGAAGTTGCGGCGCGATAGGCTTGCGCCCTCGCCTTCCGTTGGTGTAGGGTGTTTTTGCATTTGGTGATTTCCTAATTGCACGAAAAAGCCGACGCGGGTTCCTAGGCCAGTGCGTCGGCTTTTTTCGTTTGGGACTGACGATGCATTTTCTCTTTTAGAGCCAGAACGATCTCGGCGGTTTGCGATCGCAGATTTCTCTCTGCCTCATCCGCGAGCCACTGCTTAACGTCCTGGGGCATGTTTAATTTGAATTGGCTTTGAGCTGTGCTCACCATTGCCTCCTTTCACTAATTTGGTGAACGGAGGCTATCATGCACTAATTTAGTGCGCAACTGGACCCTATTGGTTTTTTCACCATTTTAGTGTTTACGTTTGGGATGGCCAAACAAGACGACTACGCCCGCTACACAATCCGCATCCCCAAGGACGTCTATTCTGCTCTCGAGGAGGCAGCATCGGCAGCAAATCGTTCCGTTAACGCTGAAATCGTCGAGCGCCTCTCATACGCGGTGGAGCACCCCCGATCTCACTACGAACTTTTGCTGGCCAAGCTCCACTCGCTCGCTAGTCAATCTGAGGACGATGAGCGAACCCTAGAAGATGCTCAGCGTCGTATAGACGCTATGGCGAAGGCAGGGGAGAAATTAAGCTTTGTCGCAGAACAGGGCTTCGATTTCCAACGCAAGCTTATGTATCACGTCCTCAATTATGTAGACGAGATCCCAGCCGAGCTGGCGATATGGGCTTATGATGTGATTTCGGCCGTAGAAAGAACAGCGGTCCTCAACGCTATGCTTGCAAACCCTGACCTCAATGAGCAGGAGGCACGAAAGGTGATCAAGGAGCGGAGGGACGCATATCGACGGGAAGCGCTGGCTTTCTTGAAGCAGCATCTTGCGGATCTGGCAGAAGATGAGGCTACCGAAAATGCGTCGAGAGACCAAGATGGCTGACTATCGCGATCTAGGAGGTTCGTTTGACAACTGCTGACTGGGCATTCGTCGTCAGTATCTTTTCCTTCGCAGTGTCGCTTGCTGGTTTCGTCTGGAACGTATGGTCGAAGTTCATCTACCCGAAGGCAAAGGTTCGGGTCTCCTTCTATTCGGGGTTCGTAATGGGCGAGGATTATGAGGGTGTCGAGATGCTGACGCTCAGTGCGACTAACTACGGACCAGGTCAGGTGACGCTTCATCTCGCAGTTGGAAGAACAAAAGTTTCGAGGTTCAAGAAACTCAAGTTGTTCATGCTCAACCCGCTGCATGATTTCCCAGCGCGAACGGACTTCACGCTTGGGCCGTTTAGTGGGGGCCTACCCAAGAAAATTGATGTTGGAGAAAGCTTCAACGCATTCTTCGTTAAGAAACACGCCGCGATCGCAACTCAAAACGTCGTCGATGTGGGTTTCACCGACACTTTCGGTAGAAATCACTGGGCACGTAGGAAAGATGTCACAAAAGTTCGAACCGAAGTGAAGCAAGCTTTCGCCGTCGATGGCGAAACTCCCAATCTGGAATGAACGGCGATAGCCCCTCACCGAGTCCTGTGTATAGTGACTCAGCAGCTACAAGTTTATCGGGCAAACTGCTATCACCCCACTGTTCGATTCCTTTTATGGTGCGGTTTAGAACTAACTAGATGGCTTTTATCTGCACGCTTGATAGCGATCATCCTCTTGTTCTAACCCAAATCAACTCCGAGGCGGGGCAAGGCGAAACAATTATTCGCATTCCAGTAGGAGTTTGCGACGATAGCGACGCCGTATTCTCCATTTTCGTGTGCTTAGCAACGGTAGCCGGATACGGCCCAATGAGACACGAGTTGGTATTCCATGTCGTAAAAGCTGCCAATGGTGATGAACTATTTTTTAGCGATGGCCTTGAAACGAGGATGACCATCACCGATCGTATAGCTAGACAACGCATCTTGCAGGTCATATGCCTAGCGGTAGACAAGCTCATTGACGAAGTGGCGCCGGTCGAAGTAGAGATGATAACGCACGAGGCAAATCTGCCCATCAAAGCTCTGCACAAGTATAGGGCGATCGGGGGCGTTTTTGTTCGCCGTGGCTACATTTGCGCACATCCAGATCCCTATCATGGGCGGCATATTTGGATGTTCACGCAACCTTGACGCAAGGAAAAGCGTTAATAGTTTAGGAGTACACTTCTACCTAGTAGGAGACTGAGTGATGATAAAGCCTCTCAATCGCGATCAGCAAATCGAATTGATGGAACGCACGAAAGAGCGTTCTGCGAGCCGTATCGCGCGCTGGAAACAGGATGAGGTCATCAAGAGTGTGCTCACGGTTCCTCCTCCGCAAGAGCAAGACCATACGGTAAGCTATTCGCGGCATGACTTACTTGTCGCCTGCGCGTAAGATCTAGGAGCCCCGTTAGCGGGGCTTTTCTAGTGCTCCTCTACCTGACTGAGACCTAGAAACGGTTGATGCCGTCGGATGAGAGCTGCGACCGTTTTTTTTGCTAAAAACTCGTCATTTGAGATCCATGCTGCTCTTGCCCTTGCGTATATGCTGGATTGTGCGGCTGTAACTGTCCCTATCATAACGTTTCACCACGCCTGCCGCCGAGGCATCAGAGATGCTTTTCACGAAAGCTTGAAGGTTACCGTTCTGGTCGACGGTAACGCCCACGTCCACCTTTATCCCGTCGCCACCTGCTGGAGATCCGCCACCTCTAGGGATGACGCGCTCCCCCCTCTGGAGGATCGCCGGAACTTCGTCCGGTTTCAGGCCGGCAATACCGCCAGTATGGTACCGCGGCGCGCTGGCAAAAACTGACGTAGGCACCCGGCGGCCATGGCCGTACCCATCGCGGCCGGCCACGCCGCCATCGTGAAGGATGCCAGGAATAATCGAGCCGCCGAACAGTCCCTTTCCGGTTCTTCCTGTGGCTCCGCTAAACAAATTGTCAAACACCGAATCAAGCAGCCGATCGGCGACGCGGTCTAGAGCGTTCGCGAGGATATCGGCGCCGCTTTTGCCTTCCCTTAGATCGGAAACAAGGCCCTCCAGAACGTCGCGGCTGACATCCCGCAATTGCTCCATTGCCTCCTCGCTAGCACGTATCGCATCGCGCTCGGCATAGGTCGCCTCGACGAGCTGCGAAATCTTGGCCCGCTGCTCCTCCGTTGCGGCAGACCCAGCGCGCCGCAGGGCATTTGCTTCAGCGCGCTCGGCCGCAGTTTTACCCACCATACTTTGCTCAAATTCGAGTTGCTCGATGAGATCAACAACAGCCTTTTTCTCTCGCTCGGCCTCGCTGATGGCCTGAGATCGCCCGCCCTTGCCGCGCGACCGCGAAGCCAGGCGCTCCTCCCTTTCCTTCTCCTGCTGGTACTGAGATTTTGCCGCATTCGCCCGATCGTTCTGGATGGCAACGCTATCGGCCGTGATTTGCCCGTTGACGCTTTGCAGCGGCGCGAGAGTTCCGAGAGCCGGAAGATTATCGGAGGTAAGCCTGGCAGCAGCAGCTTGCTGCTTAACCTGATTGACGCCGGTGGCCGCACCCAAAGCTGCCTTGCCCAACTCCTCAAAAGCGGTCTTGAAATCAACGACGATGGGCAGACCAGTATTGTTGATTGCGGTCGCCAGGGCGTCCGTGACCTTTTGAACTTGCTCCACCTGAAGCGAACCGTCCTTGGCCGATTTAGCGAAGTCATTGAACGAGGACTGCAAGGCAGTGATCGTTTCCGCCTCCTCGCCGGCCGCCTGCAGCTGCGCCACGACGTCCGCAACCTTCACTTTGGTGTCGTCGACCGCTTTTCGGACGTCCGCGAGCTTCTTCTCGTTGACGATCGCAACCCCTTCCTGGAGGCTCGCGCTGTCCTGCGTCCGTTTCAGCTCGTCCGCATACTCTCGCAGCGCGGGAACCGCATCGCCCCATCTATCCGCAACTTGCTGGATGAGCTGCGCTTGCTTCTGCAGCGTCTCCTCCGTTTGCTCCCCGCTCGAAAGCAGCTCAGTGAAATACTGGATAGCCGTGCCGCCGAGTGCGATGATCCCGATCGTCGCGAGTGAAACCGGATTGAGAAGCGACGTGAAGGCGCCAGCCACGGCAGACACCGCGCCCCGCACACCTGCTTGGCTTCCAAGGGCCTGGGTGATCTGTGTTCCCTGCTGAAGCGCGATCTGGAAAGGCGACTGGCCGCCCGCAAGCTGAACTGAAATGTCATTGAGCTGCGCAGCGAGGTTGGCTGTCTGGACCTTTGAGGTTTCCATGGCAGAGCCAAATCTTTTTGCCCCCAGTTCGGCCGCCTTGAACGCAGAATTGCCATTGGCGGCCACGCGGCCGAACGCTCCCGTTGCGGCCTTGTCGATCCCGCCGAAAGCATTCTCGATCGACTTCGTGTCACGCTCGGTTTGCCCGATGAGCTGCTTTAACTGCCGCTGGATCTGGCGAGTATCGGCGCTGATCGACAGTACCAGGCTCTCATTGTCGGTTGCCATCACGTCTTTCCCGATTGGAGATCATATGCATCTGTCATGAAGGGCGGCGGCGTCAGTCAAACCGCCGCCCTTCAGATCGAGGGCAAGGCCTGTGGCCTCCCACACCCGCTCCCATTCCGGCCGGATCTCCTCAAATTCCCCATCGGAGATCGTCAAAGGCAGGGATTGGCTACGAGTGCCGACAAGATCATCGTGCTGATAGAGGTAGACGAGGACAGTTCTACCGTCTTCGCAAAGAACCGCCTCCGCCTCGATCATATCCGCTCACTCCCCGCCGCTATTCGGACGCGCGGCCGATCCGCTTTGGCACTCCCCTCAAGATCGGAAATCCTGCGTGCAAGCTCCATCTGCCGACGCTCCATGTCATCGAGCGCTTCACGGATAGACTTGCCATCATCCTTGCCAATTCTGCGCTCGATGTAACTTTTCACCATCTCGGCCAGCACGCCGCCGAACTTCTCGGCGGAAATATTCATGGTTCGACACTCCAAGCGAGGCCAGTCAGCTCGGCGACCGCATTGTCGCGGACGCGTTCGACGCCAAAGCTGACGATCGCCTTCACCGCTACGCTGCCGGTCTGGAACATGCTTACCAGTTCCTCACGGGTGGGCGTGACGCTGTTATTCGTCGGATTATCGGCCATCTTGATGTCGGCTTGTCGCGAGGCGTCGAGAGCGATCGTGTCTGCGTCGGCGGCGATCGCAGCGCCATTGATCAAACGCAGCGTTCCGGCGGGAATGGTGCGGCTGACATAAGCGGGAAGTTCCAGCAACTCGCCACCCTGAGGCGACATGTTGCGGAACGTTTCCGGCATCAGTGCCAGCCCATTGGCCACATCGGGCGACATAGCCCAAAGCATCTGACCGCCGTCGCCGTCGTTGACGTTGTTCAGCAGCCGCAGGAGATCCGCCTTGACGCTCGCGATGTCGTTGCCGCTGCTAACGATCGACAGCGAGGAGCCGTCGATGACCTCTGAGAAGAACTTTTCGTCGACGGTATCGCTCACCGCGCCGCGCAGCTCGGTGTTAACAAGCGTGTAAGCGCCATCAGTCATGGACTGGGCAACTTCGGACGTGATGACCAGTAGAGCCGCCGCCTTCACGGGATCGAGCGCACCGCCCTTCAGCGTAAGTTTCGAAACTGGGACCGGCTGACCTTCGCCAACGATCCAGCCGGTCGCGGAGGCCGTCACGACGCCGAGGCGCGTGCGCAGAGGAACCCGGGCAAAGCCGAAGTCCAAAAGGCGGAAGAAGATCGAGCGGGAGCGCAGGCTCGTGAAAAATCCGGCCGAGGAGATGCGCCAGTCGGCAAGGATCTCGCCGAAATCACCGTCGCTCAAGCTGCCCGCGCTGATCGCAGCCTTGTCGAGGATGCGCAGGACGCGCGGCGAGGCTTTGCGGGTCTCGGCGATCTCGCGAGCCAGCGGATACGATCCGCCTGCGGCCGCAAGTGCCTTTGCGATCACGCCGACGTCGGAACTGATGGGATCATTCATGTTTTCACCCTTTGCGTTGGTCTGCGCTTAGGGTCGGAAACGAAACGGGAGTGCACAACCCGCATTTTCTCCCGTTTGAGGCCGAATTCACTCCCGTTTCTCCCGTTTGTACGATTGGAGAGCCGAAAGGCTCACCATCCACCGTCCGCCCCTCTTCTCGCCGAACCCCTTCTCCTCGCATAGCCAGCGGACGGTATCTGAGGACATTCCGAAGCGTTCAGCAGCTGTGGCCGTATCAATCAAATCCTCAACAGGGGGAGCTGCAGTATCGCCTCCCAGGGCTGCTTTGAGTTCCAATAGACCGGACACGATGCGATCGATGAGAGCCGACACCTCGGCCGGATCAATCCCGCTCATGTCGCCTTCCTTGAACCAGGTCGAGGAAATCCTGGTATGTCGGTTGCCGGCCGCCGAACATGGCGAGCACGCGGGCTTCGATCTGCATCGCATCCCGGTGGTAGGCCTTCGAATACCGCCGGCCGCGCTCCCGCTTGCAGTTGTCCGAACAGACTGCCCGAGATGATCGGGCAGACTTCGGAAACTCCGCCCCACAAACCACACAAATCGCAATGGCATCGCCGATGCAATTTAATCCCGTATTTTGGGCGCTTTCTTTCTCGCTCACGGTATTTTCCTAAGCTTATCAGAGGCTTAACTCTGCTTGATCTCGCCGGGTTGCGCGGGGCGGGCCATCGTCTGAAATTTAATCGCCCGAAGAAAAAATCTGCGAATGAGAGGGGCGCGGGTGGAGAAACCTAAGGTTTCTAGACTTTCGACCCACCCCCTCCCTCGATGATCGTCAGGACCGGCTTGGCTGGGTGCTCAGTCTGGAGCCAGTATTCCGGCGCGATATAATCGCTTCGATACGCGCCTTCCTCGATCTGATTGACCATGCACTTGAGCACATGGATTGCCAGGTCTTCGCCAGCCTCGTCGACCAGCCTCCTGACAGCCGCAAGCATCAGCATCGTATTCACTTCGCGGACCCTGACGCCATCGGCTAACAGCGACCGTACAAGGCGATTGATGCCTGTTTCCGCTAGATCGATCCCGCTCACCATCTGCGCTTCTCCTGCCTCTGCTTCTGACTGTCGTGGTATTCCTTGCTCACGGTCTGAATGTTGCTCATGTCCCAGAAGAGATCAGGATTGCCGTTGTGAGGTTTGATGTGGTCGGCAACCGGACTATTGCCTGCCGGGTACTTACCGATGCAAAGCACGCCGGTTTTCTGGCAGATCCAGCCATCACGCTTCCAGACCTCCACACGCAGATCCTTCCAGCGCTGGATGCCGTACCACTTCCGCCAATGCAGCTCTGCATCGCGTTGCTTGAGACGCCGCGCCTCGGCATCTTTGCGGCTGACCGGCTTAGCCGCACCGAGCCGTGGCTGCATCGTCGATAGGCGTGGCTTCAGCGTCTTGAGCCTACCCATGCGCAGCACCTCCCAAGCCATGCGCCCAACGCGGAACGGAGCCCCATTGATTGGAAGGTTTTTCTACTTGAGGAAGAGCTTTGATAGGATCGCGAAAGGCGGCGATACACTCCCTCTCAAAAGCCATTTTTGGCGTTTCGGCATACTTAGAGAGAGAGTTTTTTACTCCAGTCTCTGAAGTGCTCAAACGTTTGAACCCTATGGCGCGACCAATCCAGCCCAGCCAGTCGCGGCAGATGATCTTGATGATGTTGGTAAGGCTGACCCCGCCTTGCTGCGGCCGCTCCCTAACGCTGATGTGCGCCATCGTTTTAGAACCAGCCTTGCGGATCGCATTTTGGACGGACGTGCGCCCGATCCCCGCGATCTTCGCAATCTCCTTGATGCAAAGGTCGCAGTAACCCTTGCGCCTGCACTGCTCCGCTATGACGGAGAGGGCGGCGCGCTCGGCTTCTGTGTATTTGGCGCGAAGATGGGCCGGCATGTTGCTGCCGCCACCCCAGGCGCGGCGGCGGGCGACTTCCTTCTCCCGCTCTTCGGTGGTCGGGCGACGCCGCGCGGTTTGCTTCAGAACTTTATCGGCTGCGATCGAAGCCGCCTGACGAAGGAAGGATTGCGTGACTGGCCGCGTACCTTCTCCATTTTCGAACTTTCGATCTCGCTCATACACAGGTCGCGAAACGAGACGGGTGCGCAAGAGCGCGGCGGATGGCTGCAAATCACTCATTGCGCCACCCCCGGATATTCGAGAGCATGAGCGCGCCGTGAGACCGCGACGGCTTCAGCCGTCTTGATGCCGAAGCGGCAGCGAAGAAACGGAATAAGAGGACCGGAGACAAGCTCCCGGTTTAGGTAGAGCCAGCGCGCGGCGGTCTCGATTTCTGTGGGAAGCGCGTCGGAAGCCTCAACAAATTCAAGGCCCTGTTTTTTGCTGTTAGGCAAACTAAGCCGTTGATCTACAGGCGGCGGGGGATTTCCTCTCTGTCCGCCATTCTCCCAAAATCCTGCCGTCTTTCCAGATTCGTCCGTCCGTTCAATACTGAGCGATCAATCTCCCATGGAAAAACTGACCTCCTGCCAGCGATGACTTCCTGGCTCCAGGGCCACCAGGAGCTCGAAAGTCCTGCGGCTTGGCGCGCCCGCAGTCGCGACATCGGCATAACCCTGCATGGCGAAACGGCAGTCGCCCTCCCAGCGGAAACTTCCCGGGGCGATATCGAGCACCTCCGGCCGCTCTTCCAAGAGCTGCCTTGACTTCTCGAAGGCTAGAGTTCCGGAACAGGCGCCTTCATCGATCTGCTCACCGAAGCCCATCAGAAGTGCCAGGCCGGAAAGCGGAGCCACAAACGCGATGGATTTCCAAATGCGTGACCCCATCGGGATCTCCTTCCTGGAAAGCGGAAGCGGGCGAAATCTTGCACCGCCAGCGAACGGACACACCGATCCGAACCAAAGGATAACACCCTTGCGACAAGGCGGCCAAGCGCAACCGGAAACATGATAACGCCCGACGTGAACCGAAGCCGCTTCCGGATTTTGCAGAGACAGCGCTTGCAGGTTAGCTTCCCCGACAGTTATCTCTTTATTTTCAGGCGGAATAAACTAGGACATTGAGCGGCTGACTTTCTTTATGGGCACTTGATGAAATTTGGAACGAGTGGACTTCGTGGGCTTGTTGAGGATCTGGCGGGACGGGCGTCGGTTGTTTATGCGCAGGCTTTTGCGCGGCATCTTCTGGAAACGGGTGCTGCGAAGCCGGGGGGACTGGTGCTGGTGGGGCGGGATTTTCGCGCTTCGAGCCCGGGCATTGCCGCCACCTGCATCGGTGCACTTGCCCGTGCCGGACTGTCGCCGGTCGACTGCGGCGCGTTGCCGACGCCGGCGCTTGCGCTTTACGGGCTGAAGCTCGGGGCCGCCTCGCTGATGGTGACCGGATCGCATATTCCAGCCGACCGCAACGGCATCAAGTTCTACCGTCCGGACGGCGAGATCGACAAATCCGACGAGGAGCGGATCGCCGCGATCGCCGCCGAGCTTACCGGCCGGGAGGTGGAGACGGCGCCCGCCGAGGCGCCGGACCGGTCGGCGGACGCGAATGCCCTGTTTCTTTCCCGCAACCGACGCGTCCTGCCTGCCGATGCGCTGGCCGGCCTGAAGCTCGGCGTCTACCAGCACTCCACCGTCGCCCGCGACCTGATGGTCGAGGTTCTCCAGGGTTTTGGCGCCGAGGTCATGCCGCTCGGCCGTTGCGAGGACTTCCTGCCCGTCGATACCGAGGCCGTCTCGGCCGAGACGATCGGGCTTCTGAAGGGCTGGGCGCGGGAACACCGGCTCGACGCGGTGGTTTCGGCCGATGGCGACGGCGATCGGCCGCTGGTCGCCGACGAAAGAGGCGAGCCGTTGCGCGGCGATCTGATCGGCCTGATCACCGCCAAATTCCTCAAGGCCGATGTCGTGGTGACGCCGGTCACCTCCAATTCCGGCATCGATACGGCCGGCGATTTCGAGGTGATCCGCACCAGGGTCGGTTCGCCCTTCGTGATCGCCGGCATGCTCGAGGCGCTTGAGGCCGGACGGGACAGGGTCATGGGCTTCGAAGCCAATGGCGGGCTGTTGACCGCCTCCCCGTTTACCGTTGCTGGCGGCAGGCTCGATCCGCTGCCGACCCGCGACAGTTTCCTGCCGGTACTGGCCGTTCTTTCGCTTGCCGCCGACAAGAAGCAGCCGTTGTCTGAGATCGCCGCATCCTTCCGTCTGCCGTTTGCGGCGGCCGACCGGCTGGAGAATTTTGCCGTCGAAACCAGTGCCGCGCTGATGGCGCATCTCAGAGCCTCACGCGACAATCTTGCCGCCTTCCTGGCGCCGATCGCTGCTGTGGCGGCCACAAGCGAGATCGACGGCTTACGCGTTACGCTTGCCGACGGCCGCATCGTGCATCTGCGGCCCTCCGGAAATGCGCCGGAGATGCGCTGTTATGTGGAGGCCGACAGCGAAGACGAGGCCAAGGCTCTGCTTGAAGAAGGGCTCAGGCTGATCCGCGGCTGGGCAATCAGGACCCGGGCTTGAGCGCCGGCGACGACGAGATTGGAGAGAACAAGTTGAGCAAAATCGTTCCCGTGATCATGGCCGGCGGCAAGGGCACCAGGCTTTGGCCGCTGTCGCGCGCCAGTGCGCCCAAACAGTTCATCCAGTTTATCGGCGACCGGACGCTGTTCCAGGCGACGCTCGCGCGGGTCTGCGATCAAACGCTTTACGAAGCGCCGGTGGTGATCACCAACGAGGACTTCCGCTTCCTGGTGGCCGAACAGGCGCGCGAACTCGGCGTCAAGCTGTCCGGCATCCTGCTCGAGCCGGTCGCCCGCAACACCGCACCGGCGGTTGCCGCCGCCGCCGCCTTCGTTGCCGGCCGGTTCGGCGAGGACGCCATCCTGCAGGTGCTGGCCTCCGATCACGAGATCGTCGCCGATCAGGGCTACTTCGAGGCGATCGGCATCGCCCGCAACACCGCTCTTGCCGGCAAGCTCGTCACCTTCGGCATCACGCCGACCGAGCCTGCCACCGGTTACGGGTATATCGAGATCGGCGACAAGCTGAAGACGGGAGCCCATGCCGTCAAGCGGTTCGTCGAAAAGCCGGCCCTGCCGGACGCGCAGACGATGCTTTCAACCGGCGGCTTTGCCTGGAATTCCGGCATCTTCATGTTTGCGGCCGGACAGGTGCTGCAGGAACTGGCCACCTTCGCCCCTGAAGTCGAAACGGCCGCCCGCGCCGCACTCGCAAAGGCCACCAAGGATCTCGACTTCATCCGGCTGGATGCCGAAACCTTTGCCGCAAGCCCCGACATCTCGATCGACTATGCGATCATGGAAAGGACCTCGAACGCGGCGGTCGTGCCCTCGTCCTTCACCTGGTCGGACCTTGGAAGCTGGGATGCCGTCTGGAAGCTCGGGGTCCGCGATGCGGCCGGCAACGTCGCCTCCGGCCATGCGACGCTCGTCAACACCAGGAACTCGCTGGTCATGTCGCGCACCAGCCATCTGGCCGTCCAGGGCCTGGACGGGGTGGCCGTCATCGCCAGCGAGGACGCCGTCTATGTCGGCCGGCTGGAGGACAGCCAGGATGTCGGCAGGCTCGTCAAGCAACTCGCCGCCGCAAAGGCGACCGCGGCACTCACACAAACCCATCCGACCTCCTACCGCCCCTGGGGCGGTTATACCTCGGTGCTCAACGGCGACCGCTTCCAGGTCAAACGGCTGTTCGTCATCCCCGGCAAGAAACTATCCCTGCAGAAACACCATCACCGCTCCGAGCACTGGATCTGCGTCAAGGGCACCGCAGAGGTGACGATCGGCGACGAGATCAAGATCGTGCGCGAAAACGAATCCGTCTACATCCCCCAGGGCGAGGTCCACCGCCTCGCCAATCCAGGCAAGATCACCCTCGAAATGATCGAGGTCCAGACCGGATCATATCTCGGCGAAGACGACATCATCCGTATTGTGGACGAGTTCGGAAGAGGGTGAGGGGAGCGCCGCCATTGGCGGCGTGACATCACTCACGAGATCAATCGATCTCGCTGCGGTGGTCGAGATACCATTCGACGAAGGCTTTCACACCCTCGTCGAGACCGGTTTCGGGTTTGCGACCGGTCAGCGCGACAAGAAGATCGGGGCTTGCATAGGTCCTCGGCACGTCGCCCTTCTGCATCGGTAGCATCCTGCGCTTGGCAGGTTTGCCCATGACCCGTTCGATGGTCTCCACAAAATCGAGGAGGCCTGCCGGTTGCCCTCCGCCAATGTTGACCACGCGGAACGGGCCCTGGCGGGACAACGTGTCGACATCTGCCACCCGGTTATCCTCAGCAGGAAAGATGCGCGACAGGTCGATGATCGAATCCACCAGGTCGTCGATATAGGTAAAGTCCCGGCTCATCTTGCCTTCGCCGTAGATTTCGATCTCGCGCTCCTCGATCATCGCCTTGACGAACTTGAAGAGCGCCATGTCCGGACGGCCCCAGGGCCCGTAAACGGTGAAGAACCGAAAGGCGGTGATCGGCAGCTTGTAGAGATGGGCATAGCTGTGGGCCATCAGCTCCATGCTCTTCTTCGTAGCGGCATAAAAGGTCAGCGGCTCGTCGGCCTTGTCCGTCTCCCGGAAGGGCACCTCCGGATTGGCGCCATAGACGGAGGACGTGGAGGCAAGCATCAGATGGCCCACGCCATGGGTGCGGGCGAGCTCCAGGATATTCCAGGAACCGACTAGGTTCGAATCCAGATACGCCTTCGGGTTTTCGAGACTGTAGCGCACGCCGGCCTGGGCTGCGAGATGAACCATGACATCCGGCTTGAAGCCGGAGATCGCCTCCTCCAGCAGCGGCTTGTCTTCGAGCATGCCGATCACCGGCCGGAAGGTGGGAAACTGCGCGAGACCCGCATGTCGGGCTTCCTTCAGCCGCAGGCTGTAATAGGGCGTCATGCCGTCAAAGCCGAGGACCTGGTGTCCTTGTTCCAGCAGGCGCCGTGCCAGATGAAACCCGATGAAGCCTGCCGTTCCGGTGATGAAATAACGCATTGAAAAACCCGCTGCTGCCGTAGCGTCTCCCATACAGCGGAAGCCGCGGTCTGTCATCCGCTGGTTCGGCAGCTATTGCTCGCCTCGGCGATGTCTAGTGAAAGAGCCGCAGTCTCGCGGGCGGCGTGCCGGGCCGGCCATTCTTGCGGTCGACAGCGAACTGGATCAGGTCCATGGAGGCCTGGTCGGTAAGCGGTTTGGCCATGACGCCGAGGACGCCGGACACGCCGGCGGCGACAAGGCCGGGGTTACCCGTGATCATGATCACCACGATGCCATATTCAGCAAGCGCCTTGGCAATTTCCGGGCCGGTCTCGCCGTCGGCAAGGCGGACATCGACGAAAGCGATATCCGTATCGCGCGTGTAATTCAGTGCCACCGTCATGTCGGGCGCAATGCCGACCACATCGTGGCCGCTCCGGTGAATGGCATCCTCGATATCCATCGCCACCAGCAGGCTGTCTTCGACGATAAGGAAACGATATTCCATACAAGAACCTCCCGGCTTCAGGAAAACAAATAGAATCCGATCTCCTCTTGGCAATAGGAGGAGGATTTTCAGGATGGTTTTTTTGGCAAGCATGAGCCCGCATCGTTAACGGGCGCTGAACCTGCAAATCAAGATAAACCCGGCTCTCCAAAGTCTCTCGCCGCTGCTCCCGTCGCTCTCCCAAGTTTTCACTCGCTTACGAAAGGTTACAAGGTCGCCGGAACCGCCTTGAGGTTCGAGGGTTATCTGCTCGGAAGCTCTACGAAGGAGAAGAACTATGAAAAAGATTATTGTGACTTCCTGCGCCATTCTCGCCGCTTGCTTCGCTACTCAGGCAGGTGCGCAACAAAGCACCGTTAACGGCGCAGCCGGCGGTGCAGTAACCGGTGCGATCGTTGGTGGTCCTGTCGGCGCCGCAGTCGGCGGCGTCGTTGGCGCCGTCGCCGGCACTGCGATCGACCCGCCGCCGCGTGAGGTCGTCACCTATGTGGAAGAACAGCCCGCTTCGACGACCTCCGTCATGGTCGAAGAAAAGATCGTGGTCGGTAAGCCGCTTCCGAAGAAGGTTGTCGTGACCCCGGTTCCGAGCAATCCGAAATACGCCTATGCGGTTGTCAACAATCAGCGCGTGATCGTGGACCCGCAGACGCACACGGTTGTTCAGGTCATCCAGTAAGCCAAAACCACTTATGAAATACAGGCCCTCGTTGTATCGAGGGCCTGTATTTTCAGACGAATACCGCCTGATCGACGCGGTCTTCCTGGCCGAAAAACCTCAAATAACGCTCGACCTCTGCCGGATCCCCGGTGGCTTTTCGCAGATTGTCCGACAGCTTGACCGCAGGTCGCCCATTGGCCTCGCTGACCTTGCAGACGAGCGAGATCGGCTTCAGGCTTTCGACGTTTTGCGGCGCGCAGCCGGCAAAGTCGTTGGTGAGGTTCGTCCCCCAGCCAAAACTCATCCGGACCCGGCCCTCGAAATGCCGATACGTGTCGATGATGGCGTCGACATCGAGCCCGTCCGAAAAGATCAGCAACTTGCTTTTCGGGTCGCGGCCCATCCGCTGCCACCACTCGATGATCTTTTCTCCACCCTCGATAGGAGGCGCACTGTCGGGCCGAAAGCCGGTCCAGTCTGCGACCCATTCGGGAGCATCCCGGAGAAATGCCGCGGTGCCGAAAGCATCCGGCAGAACAATCAACAGATTGCCGTGATAGAGCCGATTCCAGTCCTTGAGGACCTTGTAAGGTGCCGCCCGCAATTCCTCGTCGCTATTGGCCAAGGCCGCTACGACCATCGGCAATTCATGGGCGTTGGTGCCGACGGCTTCGAGGTCCGAATCCATGGCGAGCAACACATTGCTGGTGCCGGTGAACGCCTCGCCGATCCCTTCCTTCAACGCTTCGACACACCAGCGCTGCCAGAGAAAGCTGTGGCGCCGCCGCGTGCCGAAATCGGAGATGCGCAGCCCTGGCAGGGTGCGCAGCCGTTCGACCTTTTCCCACATCTTGGCCTTGGCGCGGGCATATAGAACGTCCAGGGTAAAGGGACCCATGCGCCGCATGGCCGCCCGGGATCGGAGCTCGTTGATGATGGCGAGTGCCGGAATTTCCCAGAGCGTGGTTTCCATCCAGCGGCCATGGAAGCTCAACTCGAACTGACCGTCGCGCTTGGACAGTTCGTATTCGGGCAACTTGTAGGTGGACAGCCAATTCAGGAATTCCGGCTCGAAGATCTGCTTCTTTCCGTAGAACGTGTTACCGGCAAGCCAGATCATCTCCTTCTTCGAAAGGCCGACCGTACGGGCGTGATCGAGCTGCTCGCGCAGCATGCCCTCGTCGATCTCTTCCGCAAGCCTGACGCTGGTCGTGCGGTTGATCAGGGAAAAACTCGCGTCGACATCGGGATAGAGCTTCCAGATCATCTGCAGCATCAGGAGCTTGTAGAAGTCCGTATCGATCAGGCTTCGGATGATCGGGTCGAGCTTCCAAGTATGATTGTAAACCCTGCTCGCAATATCGGTCTTGGTCATGCCCTGCCTGCCCCCGATCCATTACAGACCGGCTCCGCCGAGTGAGATGCATCCGGAGGCAGCGGCTGATCAACCTCCGGCAGTTTTATCGAAAAAAAAGCGGAGGAAGTCCAGAACGCAATTCGGCCGCGAGGGATCGCGGCCGAGCGATGCCGATTGCAGCCTTATGGATTGGTGCTGGCAGGCGGTGTCGGAGCCGGCGGATTGGCCGGATTGGCGGACGGTGCGGCATTCGGGTTTTCCGGCGCGGTGCTGGCCGCAGGCGGTGTTGCCGTCTGTTCCGCAGGGGGATCGGTCGCCTCGCCCCACCATTCTGCGGCCCCCCATGCGAGCAGAGCCAGGATGAGACCGGCCACCAGCACGATCAGGACCGGCGATCCTCTTCGCCCCTGACGGGCTTCCGTCGCGCTCATCGGCTCTTCGGCGGGCGAACCGGGCGGGCTGGGACGGCGGCCTGCAGGCTCCTTGGGATCGAAACGGGTGTTCATGATTCGCTCCTTGTCTGCCGGAGTGCCCGGCTCCTGCGCAAGAAACGGTCCTGGGATGCGAATGTTCCCGTGCGTCAATAGCCGGTGCGGCGGTCGACCAGATGCTGCAGAGGCTGTCCCGCCTCGAAACGCTCCATCTGGGCTTCCGCATTGCGAAACAAAGCCCGGACATCGGAAGCCGACGCCGCGTGCGGCGTTACCATCACATTCTCCATCCGCCACAGGGGGCTGTCAGCCGGCAGCGGCTCCTTTTCGAATACATCGAGCGAGGCGCCGCCCAGGACCCCGGTTTCCAGCGCCGCGACGACGTCCGCCTCGACCTGACTGCCCCCGCGGCCGGCATTGATGAAGACCGGCTTTCCAAGTGCCACACCCTTCCGAAGCTTGGAAAACAGGGCCGCGTCGAAGATGCCTCGCGTATCTGACGTCAGAGGCAGGAGGCCGACAAGCATGTCCGTCCTGGACAAGAACGTCTCCAGTTCGGCGCCGTCGAATGTCTCGATACCGTCGATCGTCTTCCTGCTGCGCGACCAGCCGATGACGTTGAAGCCCATGATCTTCAGCTTCCTTGCCGAATCCTGGCCGAGCACACCAAGACCCATGACTCCGACGGTCAAGTCCCTTGCCTCCGGCTGTGGAAGCTCGCGCCACTGGCGTTCGCGCTGCTGCTTCAGATAGGCCGGCACCTGACGCAGGTGGCTCAAGGCCTGCAGCACCACCCACTCGCTCATGCGGGTCGTCAGGCTCTCATCGACGAAGCGAACGATCGGGATATCCGGCAGATCTGGCAGCGTGAGGATGTGATCCACGCCTGCTCCGCCCGAAAACAGCACTTGCAGATTTGGAGCCCGCCGAAACAGGTTTGGCTCCGGTTTCCAGATGACCGCATAACGGGCTTCCGACAGATCGAGGTCAGGATCGGAGGCGCGCAGCACCTGCCGGCCGGAAAAGGCATTGGCAAGCGCCGCATCGACCTCGCGACGCTCAAATTTGAGATCGATGACGACGGGCTTTTGGGCGGACATAAGGTTACCTTAGGGCTACTGGCTGATGGCGGAGGTCTCGACTGCCTCCAGATTGAAGGCAGCGGCCATCAAGGCCCGGGTATATTGCTCCTTCGGTGCCTTGAATATCTGCTCGGCCGGCCCCTCTTCCACCACCTTGCCGAGCCGCATGACGATCACATGATTGGCAAGCGCCTTCACAACCTTCAGGTCGTGACTGATGAAAAGGTAGGCCAGATCGTACTTCCTTTGGAGATCCCGCAAGAGATCGACGACCTGCGCCTGTACGGTCATGTCGAGCGCCGATGTCGGTTCGTCCAGCATGACGAAACGCGGCTTCAGGACCATGGCCCGCGCAATTGCAATGCGTTGCCGCTGGCCGCCGGAAAACTCATGCGGATACCGCCAGCGTGTGGCCGGGTCGAGCCCGACCTCCGTCAGCGCCCAGGCGACACGTTTATCCCGTTCGTCGGCGGAGAGCGAGCGCTCGTGCACCTTCAGCCCTTCAGCTACGATTTCTCCGACAGACATGCGGGGGCTGAGCGATCCGTAGGGATCCTGGAACACCACCTGCAGCCGGTCGCGGAAGGGCAGCATCTCCTTGAACGAGAACTTGTCGATCTCGTTACCGATGAAGGCGATACGGCCTTGCGACGAGATGAGACGGGCGAGCGCCAGGCCGAGCGTGGTCTTGCCGGAGCCGGACTCCCCGACGACACCAAGAGTTTCGCCGGCGCGCAGAGTGAGATCGATGCCGTCCACCGCCTTCACGTGGTCGACGACCCTGCGCATCAGGCCTGCCTTGATCGGAAACCAGACACGGATGTCCTTGCCTTCCATGATGACCGGTTTCGTCGGATTGGCCGGCGGCGGTTCGCCGCGCGGCTCGGAGCCCAGCAGGTGGCGGGTGTATTCATGCTGCGGACGGGAGAAGACGTCCTCAACGGTGCCGCTCTCGACGATCCTGCCCTTGGTCATCACGCAGACGCGGTCGGCAAATTTGCGGACGATGCCGAGATCGTGGGTTATGAACAGCATCGACATCCCGTGCTCGCCCTTGAGGCTGCGCAGGAGGTCGAGTATCTGCGCCTGAACCGTGACGTCGAGCGCTGTCGTGGGCTCGTCGGCGATCAGCAGTTTCGGCCGGTTCGCCAAGGCCATGGCGATCATCACACGCTGGCGCTGTCCGCCGGAAAGTTCGTGCGGATAGGCGGTCAGTCGTTTCTCGGGCTCGCGGATGCCAACCTGATTGAGCAGTTCGAGGGTGCGGATGCGGGCGATCTGGCCGGTGATGCCCTTATGCAGCTCGAGAATCTCGCCGATCTGCTTTTCGATCGTGTGGAGCGGATTGAGCGATGTCATCGGCTCCTGGAAGATCATCGTGATGTCGTCGCCGCGGACATTACGGAGCTCCGGCTCGGAGGCCCTCAACAGGTCCTTGCCTTCGAAAAAGATCTCGCCCGACGGATGGCTGGCGGCCGGATAGGGAAGAAGCTTCAGGATCGAATTGGCCGTCACCGATTTGCCGGATCCGGATTCTCCCACCAGCGCCACGACTTCGCCCGGATGGATATCGAAGGAAACCCTGTCGACGGCAAGCGAGGTATCGCTTCCCTGACGGAAGGCGACTGAGAGATCACGGACGGAAAGGAGCGGTTCTGTCATAGGCTCAACCGAACGTCTTTCTTGGATCGAAGGCATCGCGCACTGCTTCGCCGACGAAGATCAGCAGCGACAGCATGACCGACATTGTGAAGAAGGCGGTGAGCCCCAGCCACGGTGCCTGCAGGTTGTTCTTGCCCTGCGCGACCATCTCGCCCAGCGACGGCGAACCCGGCGGCATGCCGAAGCCGAGGAAGTCGAGCGAGGTCAGAGTCGCGATCGAGCCGGACAGGATGAACGGCAGGAAGGTGAGCGTCGCCACCATGGCATTCGGCAGGAGGTGCCGGTACATGATGGTCCAGTTGCCGACGCCGAGCGCACGCGCCGCCCGGACATATTCGAAGTTGCGGGCTCTCAGAAACTCCGCCCGCACCACGCCGACAAATCCCACCCACGAGAAAAGCAGCATGATGCCGAGCAGGACGAAGAATCCGGGCGGCAGGATCGCCGCGATGATCAAAAGGATGTAGAGAACCGGCATGGACGACCAGATCTCGATGAAGCGCTGGAGCAGGAGGTCCGTCCAACCTCCGAAATATCCCTGGATCGCGCCGGCCGTGACGCCGATGATCGCCGAACAGATGGTGAGCGCCAGGCCGAACAGGACCGAAATACGGAATCCATAGATCATCCGCGCCGTCACGTCTCGGGCTTGGTCATCGGTGCCGAGCCAGTTCAGGTTGCCGAGGATGCAGTTGGGATCCTGATCGCCTTGCGGATAGGCCTTGCACCGATCCCCTTTGGCCATCATCCAGAACGGTTCGGTGGGAGCCGAATGCGGAATATTGGAATTGACCGTCTGGTAGGAATAGCGAATCGGTGGCCAGATCATCCAGCCGTTGGCATCGATCTCCTGCTGAATGAAGTCCGACCGGTAATCGGTGGTGGCCAGGAAGCCTCCAAACTTTTCCTCCGGATAATCGACAAGAACCGGATAAAGAATTTCCCCCTTGTACGAGGCAAGGATCGGCCGGTCGTTGGCGATGAACTCGGCCATCAGGCTGAGCACGAACAGGATCATGAAAATCCAGAAGGACCAGTAACCGCGCTTGTTGGCACGGAAGTTGTCCAGCCGACGCCGATTGGTCGGCGAAAGCCAGGGTCGCCTGGACGGCCGATCTACCTGAACCGTGGTCTTTGCGGCGGATGCCTCCATCAGACATCCCTCCGCTCGAAGTCGATGCGCGGATCGATCCAGGTGTAGATCAGGTCGGAGATCAGCGCGACGATGAGGCCGATCAGCGAGAAGATGTAGAGCGTGCCGAAGACGATCGGATAGTCGCGATTGACGACCGCGAGGTAGCTCAGCCGGCCCAGGCCATCGAGCGAGAAGATATTCTCGATCAAAAGCGATCCGGTGAAGAAGGCCGAAATGAAGGCGCCGGGAAAGCCGGCGATGACGATCAGCATGGCGTTACGGAAAACGTGACCGTACAGGACCTGACGCTCGTTAAGGCCCTTGGCGCGGGCGGTGACGACATATTGCTTCTTGATCTCGTCGATGAAGGAGTTCTTGGTGAGCAGCGTCGTGGTGGCGAAAGCCGAAAGCGAAAGCGCGATCAACGGCAGGGTCAGGTGCCAGAAGTAGTCGAGGACCTTTTCCCACCAGGAGAGCTCGGAAAAATTGTCCGACACGAGGCCGCGCAGCGGAAACCAATCGAAGAAGGACCCGCCGGCAAACAGCACGATTAGCAGGATGCCGAAAAGGAAGCTCGGTACGGCATAACCGATGATGATGATGCCGGAGGTCCAGACATCGAAGGTCGATCCGTCCTTCACCGCCTTGCGGATGCCGAGCGGTATGGAGATCAGGTAGGAAACGACCAGAATCCAGAAGCCAAGCGAGATCGACACCGGCAGCTTCTCGCCAATCAGTCCAATAACGGAGGTATTTCGGAAGAAGCTCTCTCCGAAATCGAAGCGGATGTAGTTCCACATCATGTCGAGGAACCGCGTCAGCGGCGGCTTATCGAAGCCGAACTGCTGTTCGAGTTTCTTGATGAATTCAGGATCGAGCCCTTGGGCGCCGCGATAACGGGACTCTTCTCCACCGCCCTGGCTCAGCACATCGCTGCCACCGCCGGAAAGCCGGTCGCCGGTGTCCTGGCCCTGAATCTGCGCGATGATCTGCTCGACGGGGCCACCAGGCGCAAACTGCACGACGAGAAAGGAAATCGCCATGATGCCGACAAGCGTCGGTATCATCAGCAGGAGACGGCGGAGGATATAGGCGCCCATTAGAACTCCCTGTCCGTCATGGCGAACTTTGCCTCACCGCGCATCATAACCAACGTCAAACGGCGTTTTCCTCGTACCTGCCTGCGAATCATCTGGCCCCATTTGGAACAGGAGCCGGCCTGCGGCGCAAGTCTCGTCACTTGCCGGCACTCTTCGACCACCAGGCATCTGGAAAACCGATGCCATATTCCGGTAGATTAGCAGGGCGTTCGAACCGGTCCCAATAAGCGATCCGCATCGCCATCATGTAATAGAGCGGCACGACGTAGTCATGCGCAAGTAGTACCCGATCCAGAGCTTTGGTGGCCGCCACGAGCTCCGGCCGATCTTTGGCGAAGACAATCTTGTTGATCAGAATGTCGATCCCCGGATCGGCTATGCCGGCATAGTTATCGCTGCCTGGTTCGTTGGCGGACTTGGAACCCCAGTGATAGATCTGCTCGTTGCCGGGATTCAGAGTCTGTCCCCAGACGACCCACGTCATATCGAAATCGTAGCTGCGGGTGCGGTTTTGGTATTGAGCCGCGTCAACCGGCCTTACCCGCGCTTCGACGCCGATCTTCTTGAGGCTTTGCGTGTACGGAAGTGCGACACGTTCGAGTTGCGGGCTGCTCAGCAGGATTTCAAAAGCGAAGGGTTGGCCGGTCTTGGAATGGACCATGCGGTTACCCTTGAGTTCCCATCCGGCTTCCTTGAAAAGCGCAACAGCTTGACGGAGATTGTCACGAACTTTGTTGGGATCGCCACCGACAGGGTTAGTATAGGGCGTGGTGAAGACACTGGCCGGAACCTTATCCTTGATCTCGTTTAAGATTTCTAACTCCCTTCCTTCCGGAAGGCCTGCAGAAGCGAGTTCCGTTCCAAAGAAATAGCTGTTGACCCGGGTATACTGGTTGTAGAGCACCGTTCGGTTGATTTCCTCAAAATCCAGGGCCAGGTTTAAAGCACGGCGTATCCTCTGATCCTTGAACAGATCACGCCGCAGGTTCGGCACCAAGGCCTGCATGATGCCTGTAGCGCGATAGGGATTGGGAATTTCCTCCTTTTTAACCCGGCCATCCTTGATAGCGGGGAAGTCATATTTGGTAGCCCAGCGCGCGGCCTGCGTTTCCTGCCAGAAATCGGTGGCGCCCGAGCGGAAGGCTTCGAATTCCACATCCCGATCCGTATAGAAGATATAATTGATCGTCCGTATGTTGTTCTGGCCGACATTCACGGGCAGATTCTTACCCCAATAGTCGTCACGAAGCTCGTAGCGGATGCTCGATCCGGCCTGGAAGGAATCGATCTTGTAAGCCCCGGACCCCATGACAGGTTCGAGCGTCGTCTTGGAAATGTCTCGCTTCTTGCCACTAGCATCGGTGCCTTCCCACCAATGTTTCGGAACAATCACCAGTTGGCCGAGGATCGAAGGCAGCTCGCGATTGTTTTTCTCGTCAAATCGGAACGTTACTTCGCGGTCACCGGTCTTTTCGACTCCGGTGACGTGCTGATAATAGGCCGCGCCGCGAGGGTTAAGCTCTTTCGATTTCTCAAAACTGAAAATCACGTCTTCTGGTGTAATCGGCTCGCCGTCCGGCCACTTCGCCTCCGGGCGAAGCTTGAAAGTCACTGAAGAAACGTCATCCGGAAAGCTGAGGCTTTCGGCAATGAGTCCGTAGGAGGTCGAAACTTCATCTTCCGACGATTTCATCAGCGTGTCGAAAACCTGCGAGAGCCCTGCCGGCGGCACACCGCGAAGTGTAAGCACAGGATTGAAGGAATCGAACGTACCTGCCGAAGCCATGCTCGTACTGGAACTCGACATGTTCAGCACGCCACCCTTTGGCGCGTCCGGATTCACATAGGGAAAATGCTTGAAATCGGCCGGAAGCTTCGGTTCGCCCATCAGTGCTATGCCGTGGCGCCATATCGGTTCCTGTGCTGCCACGGGCGATGACACGAGAGCCACCGCCAACACAACCGCAAAGATCACCTTCAGCCGAGCCAAATTCATTCGCTACCCCTTGTTCGAATTCTTTGTTGCGCCGAAGCATAGGGCAAAAGGCGGCAAAAAACAGGAACTCCTGCTCACAAGCGCTTTATCTTCCGTATCGGGACAGCGCTTCTTCGATCTCCATTTCACCAAAATCGTATTTCACAGTAGATTCGAAGCTACCGAGTGATTTGCGGCGGATGGGCATGGCATCGATTTCGCGTTCAATTATTTTGCAGGCGGTTGCGACCGCGCTTCTTTGCACCGCATTGGCCGGACCTTCGGCAGCACAGGAGGGCACCCCGGCTAAACAGCTTTTCGGCGGCGTGGCGCTGCCGAGCAAGGCCGATCCCCAGCCGGTCGGTTTTTACGCAAAGGGTTGCATGTCGGGCGCAGTGGCGCTGCCGACCGACGGTCCGACTTGGCAGGCCATGCGCCTTTCGCGCAATCGGCGTTGGGGCAATCCGCAGATGATTACGCTTCTGGAGCAGTTTTCCCGCGATGCGGCCAAGCTCGGCTGGGGATCCGGCATCCTCGTTGGCGACATTTCCCAGCCCCGCGGGGGGCCGATGTTATCCGGCCATTCGTCGCACCAGATCGGCCTCGACGCGGATGTCTGGTTTACGCCGAAACCCAACCAGCCCCTTTCGCCGCAGGAACGCGAAAGCATGCCGTTCACCTCCATGCTCGACAAGAGCAAGTTCCTGACCGTCGACCCGAAGCGATGGACACCCACCCACGCCCGCGTGGTAATGCAGGCGGCGAGTTATCCGCAGGTGGAGCGCGTCTTCGTCAACCCGGCGATCAAGAAGAAGCTCTGCGACACCTGGACGGGCGACCGCTCGCTTCTCGGCAAGGTTCGACCGATCTACGGCCACGACGAACACTTCCACATCCGCATCCATTGCCCCGCCGGAGCGTCCGGCTGCCAGAAGCAGGCGCCGGTCACGGCCGGCGACGGGTGCGACAAGTCGCTTGCCTGGTGGTTTACCAAGGAACCCTGGGCGGCACCGAAACCCGATCCAAACAGGAAGCCGGTGAAACCGCGTCCCGTGATGCTGTCGGATCTGCCAAAGGCTTGCGCAGCCGTGCTTGCGGCCCCTGCGCGCGCCGAAGAGGAGGCGACCTTCGGCGGCGGCGCAATGGCTTTCACCTCCCAGCCAGCCTCCGCTACGCCGGCCAGCAACATCGAAGCCATCATCAACGATCCGCCTGTGCCGACTGCCGAGATTCCTCTCCCGACGCCCCGGCCGCTGCAATAACGATCGACAAGGCCGGCGCTTGAAAGCGTCGGCAGCTCCCCCACCTTCCCAAGAACAATCGGGCACGCTAGAAGCGTGTAAATCGATTGAAACCATTCCTGGGAGAAGGCTCCTGTCATGCCGCCCAAGCCCTGCATCGCGCTGATCGCGCACGACCAGAAAAAGGACGACATGGCGGATTTCGCCCGCCATCATCAAGGCTCGCTGTCGCGCTTTCGCATCGTCGCCACCGGCACGACCGGAGGGCGGGTACAGGATGCCTGTCCGAGCCTCGACGTCACGCGGCTGAAAAGCGGTCCGCTCGGCGGGGACCAGCAGATCGGTGCGATGATCGCCACCGGCGAGGTCGACATGCTGATCTTTTTCATAGACCCCTTGAGCGCCCTGCCGCATGACGTGGACGTCAAGGCACTGACGCGGCTTGCGACCGTCTACGACATTCCGATGGCGCTCAATCGTGCCACGGCCGAAAAACTCATCGACTTTCAGAAGGACTGAGCCTCGCGATGGCCGATAGCATGAAGACCGACAAGCTGCCCTTTCCCATCCTGATCGGCGATATCGGCGGCACCAATGCCCGCTTCTCCATCCTGATCGACGCCTATGCGGAGCCGAAAGCGTTTCCGAACGTGCGGACGGCCGACTATCCGACCATCGACGATGCGATCCAGGCCGTAGTCCTCGACAAGACCTCCGTCCAACCTCGTTCGGCGATACTTGCCGTCGCAGGGCCGATCGACGGAGACGAAATCGATCTGACGAATTGCGACTGGGTCGTCCGTCCCAAGGCGATGATCGCCAATCTCGGTTTCGAGGATGTTCTGGTCGTCAACGATTTCGAGGCGCAGGCGCTGGCCGCTGCCGCGCTGCCGGACGAATACCGCGAAGCGCTCGGGCCGAAGGGAGAGCCGCACATGGCGTCCCGCGTCGTCCTTGGGCCTGGTACCGGCCTCGGCGTCGCGGGTCTTGTCTATGCGCGTCATATCTGGTTCCCGGTTCCGGGCGAAGGAGGGCATGTGGATGTGGGTCCGCGCTCGGAGCGGGATTTCGAGATCTTTCCGCATCTCAAGCGGATAGAAGGCCGCATTTCGGCAGAAGAGATCCTGAGCGGCCGCGGCGTCGTCAACATCTATCAGGCCGTGTGTGCCGCCGACGGAATTGAACCCGCTTTCTCCGACCCGGCAGACATCACGGCAAATGGTCTCAACGGCGGAAATCCGCAAGCCGCCGAGACGCTTTCGCTATTTGCCACCTATCTTGGCCGGGTGGCCGGCGACATGGCGCTGATCTTCATGGCTCGGGGCGGCGTCTATCTCGCCGGCGGCATCTCGCAAAAGATACTTCCTGCCCTGAGAGCGCCGGCTTTCCGGGCCGCATTCGAGGACAAGGCGCCGCATAGCGAGCTGATGGCCACAATCCCGACTTTCGTGGTCACTCATCCGCAGGCCGCACTTGCCGGGCTTGCGAGCTTCGCCAGAACCCCCGCCGCCTACGGAATTTCCATGGATGGCCGCCGCTGGCAGCGGTAACAGCTCCATGCCCGAATGCAACAGCGTCGCCGAATCTTGGTCCTGCGGCTTTCAAAACTTCGCCTGAACGGTTAATACCGCCGGCACACGGAACTGCCGGCCGGTGGGCCGAAACGGGAAAGCCTTTTGAAAGCCGCCAAGAATATCAAACGACAAGTCGATTCAGAGACCGTTGTTGCCGTATTGAGGCGCGTGATTGCCGAAAACGGTCGCGCCCATATCCGCGGTTATGCCTTCGCGATTTTCTGTCTCGCGGTCGTGGCACTGTCGACGGCATTCACCGCCTGGATCATGGAGTCAGTGGTCAACGAGGCTTTTGCCAACAAGCGCGCAGATGTCGTCTGGCTGATCTGCCTCTCCATCTTCACCGCCTTCGTGCTCCGAGGTCTCGCAACCTATGGCCATTCGGTCACGCTTTCGAAGATCGGCAACAACATCGTCGCCAGCTACCAGCGAAGGCTCTTTTCGCACCTGATGACGCTGTCGGTCGGTTTCTTTAACGAGTCCCGCTCGGCTCATCTGGCGGCTCGGATCAGCCAGAACATAAACGGCATTCGTGACGTCTTGAACCTGACGGTGACGTCGACGGCGCGCGATCTCCTGACCCTTGTTTCGCTGATCGGCGTGATGATCCTGAAGGACTGGGTCCTGTCGCTGATTGTTTTTGCGGTCGCACCGCCGCTCTTTCTTGCCCTCCGATACGTGTCCAGACGTCTGCGCGCGGCAACCAAGGAGGCGATCGAGCTCAATAGCCACGTGCTCGGAGCGACCCAGGAAACGATCCTCGGCATGACCATCGTCAAGTCATTCACGATGGAAGAGGAACTGACGCGCAAGCTCGAAAAGATCATCCGAGCCGCGGAAAACCGTGCAAACCGTATCGCCCGCCTGACGGAACGGACGGCGCCGCTTACCGAAACCTTCGCCGGCTTTGCGATATCGAGCGTGCTTGCCTATGCCGCCTTCCGGTCGATCTACGACAATATCCCTCCCGGGGCGTTTTTCGCTTTCGTCACCGCGCTTCTCATGGCCTATGACCCTGCACGCCGGCTTGCGCGACTTCAGGTGCAAATGGAACGCGCTGTCGTCAACGCCCGGATGATTTACGAGCTTCTCGACATGGAGCCGCGCCAGCGCGATCTGCCGGACGCCAGGGATCTTGTCGTGACCGAGGCGAAGATAGAATTCCGGGATGTCCGTTTCGGCTATGGAGCCGACAGCGTCCTGAATGGTGTCAGTTTTGTCGCCGAGGGCGGAAAGACCACCGCCCTGGTCGGACCGTCGGGAGCGGGAAAGTCGACCGTCATCAGCCTGATCCCGCGTTTCTACGATCCGGCTGGAGGGGCGATCCTGATCGATGGGCAGGATATCGCCGACATCACAAAACGGTCGTTACGCAGCCAGCTCGCCTACGTTTCGCAGCAGCCCTATCTGTTCGAGGGCACGATCCGCGACAACATCCGCTACGGCCGGCCAGAAGCCACGGACCTCGAAGTGGAGGAAGCCGCCCGCCTGGCTTACGCGCATGACTTCATCATGGAACAGCCCCAGGGTTACGAAACCCCGGTTGGCGAAAACGGCGTCACGCTTTCCGGCGGCCAGCGGCAGAGACTTTCCATCGCCCGCGCTCTTGTTCGCAACGCTCCCATCCTGCTTCTGGACGAAGCGACCTCCGCCCTCGACACCGAATCCGAAGCCGCAGTCCAGAAGGCGCTTGACGAAGCCATGCATGGCCGCACCGTCGTCGTCATCGCCCACCGGTTGTCCACCGTGGTTCGGGCGGACAAGATCATCGTCATGCAACAGGGCAAGGTCGTGGAAGAAGGCGACCACAATTCGCTGATACAGATGGCCAACGGCATCTATGCCCGGCTGAACAATCTCCAGCGCACCTCCGGGTCCGAACTTTTCTAAGCAACCATAACTCATTGATCTGCCCCCACATGTTTGTTACAATTTTGTGACAAACATGCGGGGGGTATTTATTTGTTCGGATCGCCTTTGGATTTGGCCGACGGATGGTCGAAGATCGCCGAAGGCTCTGCCCGGGATGTGTATGCGTCCGCGGACTATCCGGATGTTCTGATAAAGCTGGTCAAGCCCGAATGCATCGGCGTGAACGGAAGCCGAAAGACCAGGCACAGACTCCTGTTCTTTCGCAAGTATCGCCGATTTGGCGCCTATATGACATTCCGCCGCGAATTCGACGAATACCTGGAACAGGCGCGAAAATCCGCACAATGGAATGCCGCTGAACTTCCCATCGCCAAGGTCTTTGGGCTTGTCCATACGTCACTGGGCCTCGGCCTTGTCGTGGAGAAGATCTGCGACCGGAACGGCCAGATGGCGCCGACGCTTCTTTCGCTCGCGCGCTCGGGCAAAGTTACGCAACGGCACTACGACATGCTGGCCGATTTCTTCGGGGAATGTCGCAAGAGACATATCGTGCTGATGGACAAGACCCCCGGCAATTTCGTCGTGGCTCCGAAGGCGGATGGGGGCGAACACATCGTCTGCATCGACGGCACGGGAGACAAGAGCCTCTTCAAGCTCTATTCGGCGAGCCGCTATCTCAACGGATTGAAGCTGGAGCGCTATCACCGCAAGGTGCTTTGGAAGATGGCGAAGGCCATGCAATCGGGCTCACAGCCCGAACGCCTCGATCCGAGACCGGAGGCGATCAAACTCGCCGGTTGATCGCGCGGACGACCGAGCGAAGGCGCACGTCGCCTTGACCTGTCGAAAGTTCCGTGCAACCAGACCTCTCTGCTATCGATCGCGGCGTGGAGCAGACGCCGTGATGTGTCGGCTGGTGAGGCGGAATGAGCAATAGCGACATGAAACTCGTGGTGGTCGGGGCAGCGGGCCGGATGGGTCAAGCCCTGATCCGAGTGATCCATGAAACCGAAGGCGTAAAGCTGCATGCGGCAGTCGGGCGCGAGGGATCGGCTTTTGTCGGCAAGGACGCCGGCGAACTCGCCGGAGTCGGACCGCTCGGAGTGCCCGTCACCACCGATCCCCTGCAAGCCTTTCTGGATGCCGAAGGCGTGCTCGATTTCACCACACCGGCAACAAGCGTCGCATTTGCCGGCCTGGCTGCGCAGGCGCGTATCGTCCACGTGATCGGCACAACGGGGTGCTCGGCCGCAGACGAGGAGAAGTTCCAGGCAGCAGCCCGCCATGCGCGCGTGGTCAAATCCGGCAATATGAGCCTCGGCGTCAACCTGCTCGGTGTCCTGACCGCTCAAGCCGCCAAGGCTCTGCCTGCCTCAGCCTGGGATATCGAGATCGTGGAAATGCACCACAAGCACAAGGTCGACGCGCCGTCCGGCACCGCGCTGCTCCTCGGCGCAGCGGCGGCCAAGGGTCGCGGCGTGGATCTTGCCAGCCAGTCGGTACGCGTACGCGACGGCCATACCGGGCCGCGCCCTGCCGGAACGATCGGATTTGCGACGCTGCGCGGCGGCTCGGTCGTCGGCGATCATTCGGTTATCCTTGCAGGGGAAGGCGAACTCGTGACGCTTTCGCACAGCGCCCGCGACCGTTCCATCTTTGCGCGCGGCGCCGTTGCCGCTGCGCTCTGGGCGCGCGACAAGAAGCCCGGCTTCTATTCGATGCTCGATGTACTCGGGCTTTCCTGAAAATCCATCTGGAGGAATTGATCTTATGAGCGGAACTCTCGTCCTTGTTCGCCACGGCCAGAGCGACTGGAACCTGAAGAACCTTTTCACCGGATGGCGCGATCCCGACCTCACTCCGCTCGGCATTCAGGAGGCCGAAACCGGTGGCCAGGCGCTTGCCGATACGGGCATCCAGTTCGACATCGCCTTCACATCGGTGCTGAAGCGCGCTCAGGACACGCTGAAGATCGTGCTCGACAAGGTGGGCCAGCCGGATCTCGAAACCATCCGCGACCAAGCCCTCAACGAGCGTGACTACGGCGATCTTTCCGGCCTCAACAAGGACGATGCCCGTGCCAAGTGGGGCGAGGAGCAGGTGCATATCTGGCGCCGTTCCTATGACGTGCCGCCGCCCGGCGGCGAAAGCCTGCGCGATACCGGCGCCCGCGTCTGGCCCTACTATCTGACCGAAATCCTGCCGCGCGTGCTGCGCGGACAGACGGTGCTCGTCGCCGCGCATGGCAATTCCTTGCGCTCGCTGGTGATGGTGCTCGACCGGCTGAGCAAGGAGGAGATCCTGAAGCTCAACCTCGCAACCGGCGTGCCGATGGTCTACAAGCTGAACCCGGACTCGACCGTCGCATCCAAGGAAGTTCTTGGTGATATGTCCGGCGCCCACTGAGGCGGCTTTCCTTCCGATCGAGACCTGAGCGAGCCGTTCAGTTCTCGATCGTAAACTGGACGCTGTCGGCCGGAAACCGGCTGACGGCATACTGGATCGGCGCCCCGTCCGGATCGGTGTTCAGAGCCCGTGCGATCAGAATGATCGCTCCCGGCGACAGCCTGAGATCCACACGGTCCTGCTCGTCGGCGTGGCTCGCCGTTATTTCCGTCCAAGTTCTCAAATAATCGGGAAGGCCAAGCGCCTTGAAAGCGGCAGTGATCGAACCGCTGTCGCGATAGGCTTCCGCAATTCCGGCGAAGCGTGCGGCCGGAAACCATGCAGTCGACCGCGAAACCGGCCGGCTGTCGGCCTTGCGGAGTGTTTCCAGTCGGATCACCGGCGCGCCCTCCTCAAGGCCCAGCGGTATCGCCACACTGGCCGACGCCGGCTCCTCGCCCGAATGCAGAAGAAGGCCTTCCTTTTCCCGCGCCTGATCGCCGATACCTTCATTGAAACGGGTGCGGCGCGTGATCGGGAAATTCAGGCGTTCCTTGCGCTCGATCAACGTGCCAAGGCCCTGCACGGCCCGCACGATGCCTTCCTGCGCCAGGGCCGCGAGCGCACTTCTTACCGTATGGCGGTTGACCCCGAACTGGGCCGCCAGCACCATCTCCGGCGGCACCTTGCCGGAGGCGTCGTACTCGCCATTGGCGATCGATGCGCGAATCCGGTCCGCAATCTGGCGCCAGAGGGCCACGCCATTCTGCCGCTGTACGTTCACTTGCCCCACATCCATGTCACACGCTTGTTATATCCAAAGGTTACAGGTAAAGTAATTTGTATGGTTGTCTATATTAATAGACATTTAGAGGTTTAGCAATGGACCCAGCAGAAGAAATCGAGCCGATTGCCGATATCCAAGGCCGCCGCCGCGCTGCCGGCCTATTGGCTCAGGCCAGGATGGATGAACTGCAGGCCTCCTGGGACACGCTGCCCGACAGACCCGAGGTGAAAGCCGTGCGCGGACCGGAAACCGGTCTGGTGATGATACGCGGGCGGATCGGCGGCGGAGGCGCCCCGTTCAATCTCGGGGAAGCCACCGTGACGCGGGCAACGATCCTCCTACCGTCCGGCGTTGCCGGCCACGCCCATGCGCTCGGCACCGACAAGGCGAAGGCGCGGCTTGCGGCGATCTTCGATGCACTTTGGCAGGAAAGGGCGAAACGAGACTTCGTGGAAAGCAACCTGCTCGGTCCGATTGAGGCGCGCATCGCGGCGGAAGACAAGCGGACAGCGGAGGAAACGGCCGCCACCCGCGTCGATTTCTTCACAATGGTGCGGGGGGAGGACTGATGAACATCAAGACGCAAGCTCTGTCCGGCGGGTTCCAGGAACCGGTATTCCACTCGCAGGGCGTCTTTCGCATGCTGATGGATGGCATGGCGCGGCCGGGAACGGTACACACCATCGCAATGGATATCGGCCAGCCCGAGCCGCTCGGCCAAGCAGCGGGCGCAATCGCGCTGACGCTCTGCGACCACGACACCCCGACATGGCTGAGCGCGGGCCTCCTCAAGTCGCCCGCAGCCGAGTGGATCGGCTTTCATACCGGTGCGCCGATCACGCGCGAGAAGGCGGAATCCCGCTTTGCTTTCGTGGAGGCCGGCGTGGCACCCTCCTCCTTCGGCCTCTTTGCCGCCGGGACACAGGAATATCCCGACCGCTCCACGACGCTGGTGATCGAGATTGGCGCCTTGGGCCAGGGCCAGGCCCTGACGCTGAAAGGCCCCGGCATTCAACAGACGACGACGGTCAAGCTGAAAGGCCTGCCGGAGGTTTTTCCGCGCCTTTGGGCCGATAACCGCGCGCTCTTTCCGCGCGGCGTCGACGTCATCCTGACGGCGGGCAAGAGCCTCTTGTGCCTGCCGCGGACTACACAGATCGCGGTCCAATGAAAGTCGCGTGCGGGCGCCTTTCGACCCAACGACTAATCCTTCCGCACCGGAAGCGGTGCCGAAGACGGGCAGGAGAATGAACCATGTATGTTGCCGTCAAGGGTGGCGAGGCCGCCATCAACAACGCTCACCGGCTTCTCGCCGACCGGCGTCGCGGCGATCGCTCGCTTCCATCGGTCACCATAGAGCAGATCGTGGAACAGCTGGGACTCGCCGTCGATCGGGTGATGGCGGAGGCCTCGCTTTATGACCGGACGCTCGCCGCACTTGCCGTCCGACAGTCACGGGGAGACCTGATCGAGGCGATCTTCCTGCTACGCGCCTATCGCACCACGCTTCCCCGCTTCGGCACCTCGGTTGCAGTCGATACGGCAGGCATGAAGGTGGAGCGCCGCGTCTCGGCGACCTATAAAGACTTGCCCGGCGGCCAGCTTCTCGGCCCCACTTTCGACTATACTCATCGCCTTCTCGACCCATCCCTGCTGAGCGACGAGCCGATCGAGGAGCCGGCGCGCAAAAGCGCGTCCGGCGAGCATGTCATGCGGGTTTCCGACATTCTCGCCCATGAAGGCCTGATCGAAGCGGATGGCGAATTTCCCTATGACCACGAGGCGGGCGATCTGACCCGCGAACCGCTGGAATTTCCCATGGGCCGCGATCTCCGCCTGCAGGCGCTCGCCCGCGGGGACGAGGGTTTCCTGCTGGCGCTCGGATATTCCACCCAACGCGGCTACGGCCGCAACCATCCTTTCGTCGGCGAGGTCCGGATCGGCGAGGTGGAGGTCGAGCTTGAGGTTGCCGAACTCGGCTTTGCCGTTTCGCTCGGCCGCATCCGCGTCACGGAATGCCAGATGGTCAACCAGTTCAAGGGATCGTCCAAGGCGCCGCCGCAATTCACCCGCGGCTACGGCCTGGTCTTCGGCCAGAGCGAGCGCAAGGCGATGTCGATGTCGCTCGTCGACCGGGCGCTGCGCGCCGAAGAACTCGGCGAGGATGTCACCGCGCCGGCACAGGACGAGGAATTCGTCATCTCGCATTCCGACAATGTCCAAGCCACCGGCTTCGTGGAACACCTGAAGCTGCCGCATTACGTCGATTTCCAGGCCGAACTCGCGCTGGTGCGCAAGATGCGCGCCGACATCGACAAAACCCGCCGGGACGGCAACCACAATCCTGACCAGGAGGCCGCAGAGTGACCGAGCTCGCCACCTACAACTTCGCCTATCTCGACGAGCAGACGAAACGGATGATCCGCCGCGCGATTCTGAAGGCGATCGCCATCCCCGGTTACCAGGTGCCTTTTGCTTCCCGCGAAATGCCGATGCCCTATGGCTGGGGGACGGGCGGCGTGCAGGTCACAGCCTCGATCATCGGGCCGGAAGACGTGCTGAAGGTGATCGACCAAGGAGCTGACGATACGACCAATGCGGTCTCGATCCGAGCCTTTTTCCAGAAGGTCGCCAATGTCGCCGTTACCACCCACACAAAGGACGCGACGATCATCCAGACGCGCCACCGCATTCCCGAACAGCAGCTCGAGAAAGGCCAGGTGCTCGTCTACCAGGTGCCGATCCCGGAACCTTTGCGCTTCCTCGAGCCGCGCGAGACCGAAACCCGCAAGATGCATGCGCTCGAGGAATACGGCCTCATGCATGTGAAGCTCTACGAGGACATTGCCCGCCACGGCCGCATCTCCACCACTTACGCCTACCCGGTGAAAGTGGCGGGCCGCTATGTGATGGACCCCTCTCCGACGCCGAAGTTCGACAATCCGAAAATGCATATGTCGGAAGCCCTGCAGCTTTTCGGCGCGGGCCGAGAAAAACGCATTTACGCCGTGCCTCCTTACACGGACGTCGTCAGTCTCGACTTCGAGGATTATCCCTTCGAGATCCAGAAATTCGAACAACCCTGCGCGCTCTGCGGCGCGCAGGGCGTGTATCTCGATGAAGTCGTGCTCGACGACAAGGGCGGCCGCATGTTCGTCTGTTCCGATACCGACCACTGCGAGGACCGCCGCGAACACGGCCATGTCGGCGAGATGCTGGCACCTGCCAAAGAGGCGGCTGAGTGATGGCGGTTGTGGCTTACTCCCCTCTGACATTCAAGGACAAGACGCCATGACCGACACCCCTCTTCTCAAAGTCAGCGGCGTTTCGAAATTCTACGGTAGCCGGATCGGCTGCAAGGATGTGTCCTTCGATCTCTGGCCCGGCGAGGTGCTGGCCATCGTGGGCGAATCCGGCTCGGGCAAGACGACGCTGCTCAACTGCCTGTCGACCCGGCTGATGCCGACCACCGGCAGCGTCGAATACCGCATGCGCGACGGCAATTTCCGCGACCTCTACCACATGAGCGAGGCTGAACGCCGCTTCCTGATGCGCACCGACTGGGGCTTCGTGCATCAGAACCCGGCCGACGGACTGCGCATGACGGTTTCCGCCGGTGCCAATGTGGGCGAGCGGCTGATGGCGGTGGGCGAGCGGCATTACGGCAAGATCCGCGAGACGGCCAATGATTGGCTGACCCGTGTCGAGATCGGCACCGACCGTATCGACGACCAGCCCCGCGCCTTTTCAGGCGGCATGCGCCAGCGGCTGCAGATCGCCCGCAACCTCGTCACCGGCCCGCGTCTCGTCTTCATGGACGAGCCGACCGGCGGCCTGGACGTTTCGGTCCAGGCCCGCCTGCTCGACCTTGTCCGCGGCCTCGTCAACGACCTCGGCCTCTCGGCCATCGTCGTCACCCACGACCTTGCGGTGGCCCGCCTGCTGTCCCACCGGATGATGGTGATGAAGGACGGCCATGTGATCGAACACGGACTGACCGACCGGGTGCTCGACGATCCGCGCGAACCCTATACCCAGCTGCTCGTCTCATCGATCCTGCAGGTGTGAGGAGAAAAACAATGGCAACTCCCCTCGTCGTTTCCGAAGTCTTCAAAAGCTTCACCATGCACCTGCGCGACGGCGTCAAGCTGCCGGTCGTTAACGATGTGAGCTTTTCGGTGGCAAGCGGCGAATGCGTCGTGCTCGGCGGCCCGTCAGGCATCGGCAAAAGCTCCATCCTGAAAATGCTCTACGGCAACTACGCCGTCGATGCCGGGCAGATTCTCGTCGATCACAAGGAGAAACTGGTCGATATCGCCCGCGCTGATCCGCGCGCCGTGCTCGACGTGCGCCGCCATACGCTTGGTTATGTCAGCCAGTTCCTGCGCACCGTGCCGCGTGTCTCTGCGCTCGACGTGGTCGCCGAACCGCTCGTCGCTCGCGGGATCGGAGCGCCGGAAGCAAAGGAAAGGGCTTCCGACCTGCTCGCAAAGCTCAATCTGCCGCGCGAGCTCTGGAGCCTGCCGCCTGCCACGTTCTCGGGCGGCGAGCAGCAACGCGTCAACATCGCCCGCGGCTTCATCACCAGCCACAGCATTCTGCTCCTCGATGAGCCGACCGCATCGCTCGACGCGGTGAACCGGAGGGTGGTGGTGGATATGATCGCCGAGAAAAAGCGCGAGGGCGTGGCCCTTCTCGGCATCTTCCATGACGAGGAAGTCCGTGAGGCGGTCGCGGACCGCATCCTCGACGTTTCCCAATTTTCGCCCAGAAAGGCCGCCGCATGAGCGTCAAGGTCGGGCTGGAGCCCGCGATCCACCAGACCGCCCGCGTCAACAACTCCACGCTCGGCCGTTACACGGAAGTCTCGGAGCGCTGCCGGATCGACGAGGCGGAGATCGGCGACTATTCCTACATCATGCAGGACGGCTCGATCTGGTGCGCAACCATCGGCAAGTTCGTCAATATGGCGGCGTCCGTGCGCATCAACGCCACCAACCATCCGACATGGCGGGCGACGCTGCATCATTTCACCTATCGTGCCGCAAATTACTGGGATGATGCGGAAAACGAGGAAGACTTCTTCGAGTGGCGACGCGACCATCGCGTCGTCATCGGTCATGACGTCTGGATCGGACACGGAGCAACGGTCCTGCCGGGCGTGACCGTCGGCAACGGCGCCGTGATCGGCGCCGGCGCCGTCGTCTCGAAGGATGTCGCGCCCTACACGATCGTCGGCGGCGTGCCGGCAAAGCTCATCCGGGAACGCTTCACAAAGGAGATAGGCGAGGCCATGGACCGGCTTGCATGGTGGGACTGGGACCACCTGAAACTCAGAGCCGCACTGGATGATTTCCGTGCCCTTTCTGCGGAAGAATTCCTTCTCCGCCATGGCTGAAGCATCATCATTATGTCATGGAAATCTTTTAGCCGAGGTCCTGTCTCGGGGCACATCGACAGGCTAGTCTTCCTTCGCCCCTCCTGATTCCTGGATACTTGTCTTGCGCTACGCTCTCTATTTTTCGCCTTCCGAAAGCCATCCTTTGACGAGGATGGCATCCCATTGGCTCGGACGCGATGCCTTTAGCGGTGAAATATTCCCGACACCCGAGGTGGATGGACTGCGGGGAGAGACAGTCCATGCGCTGACTGCCGATCCGCGGCGTTACGGTTTCCATGCAACGCTGAAGGCGCCCTTCGAGCTGCATCCCGACCGCACGGAGGCGGAACTAATCGCCGCCACAGAACGCTTTGCTGCCGACACGCCCGCTTTCGACATCCCAAATGTCATCATCGGCCAACTCGGGCGGTTCTTTGCGCTCGTGCCGGACACGATCTATCCCGAACTGCAGCATTTCGCGGCCCGGACAGTGGAAGAATTCGAGCCGTTCCGGGCGCCGCTCACGGATGCCGATATCGCTCGCCGCAAACCGGAAAACCTGAGTGTTCCCCAGCGCGCCAATCTCGACCGCTGGGGTTATCCCTATGTGATGGACGAATTCCGGTTTCACATGACGCTCACCGGCCAGGTCCCCCCCGAACAGGCCTCTGCCATGCGCCTTGAGCTAGACCGCCGATTTGCCGCATTTGCGCATAAGGCGCTTGCCGTCGATGGGCTTGCGCTGTTCATCGAACCTTCGCGCGGCGCCCCCTTCCATGTTCATCGCTGGTTCCCGCTGGCGCGCAGCGCCGCAAACAGAAAGATTGCCTCATGACCGCCGAACTCGTGCTCACCAACGCCCGTATCGTGCTGGAGGACAGCGTGATCCACGGCTCCGTCCAGATTCGCGACGGCAAACTCGCCGACATTTCGGAAGGCCTCACGCGGACGGGAGAGGATTTCGAAGGCGACTATCTGATCCCGGGCTTGGTGGAATTGCATACCGACCATCTGGAACAGCACTATTCGCCGCGTCCCGGCGTGCGCTGGAACACGATTGCGGCAATCCAGGCCCATGACGCGCAGGTGGCGACCTCCGGTATCACCACCGTCTTCGATTGCCTTCGCATGGGCGCGGACGAGGACGGGGGTTTTGTCAGGGGCGAAATGCGCGAGATGGCCGACGCCATCCACGCCGCAAGCCAAGAGGGCCGGCTACGCTCCGAGCACCTTATCCACCTGCGCTGCGAGGTCTCGGCCGACAACGTGCTCGAACACTTCGTCGACTTCGAGGATGATCCCTATGTCCGGCTCGTCTCGCTGATGGATCATGCGCCCGGCCAACGCCAGTTCCAGACCATGGATCAGTACGTCTTCTATTATAAAAAGAAGCGTGGCCTAACCGACGAAGCCTTCGCGAAGTTCATTGCCAAACGGCAGGAGGAGTCGGCACGCAATTCCACCCCGCACCGCCTTGCCATCTCGAAGGTCTGCGCCGAGCGCGGCATTACGGTTGCCAGTCACGACGACGCTACATTGGCCCACGTGGGCGAAGCGATCGAGAATGGCGTGCGGCTGGCGGAGTTTCCCACCAGTTTCGATGCCGCGAAAGCGTCGCACGACGCGGGCATGAGCGTGTTGATGGGCGCGCCGAACATCGTGCGCGGCAAATCCCATTCCGGTAATATCGCGGCTCGCGACTTGGCCGAACGCGGCGTACTCGACGTGCTTTCCTCCGACTACGTACCACTCAGCCTCCTGCATGCGCCATTCGTGCTTGCCGATGAAGTGGAAAGCATTTCCTTGCCGAAAGCCCTTGCCATGGTGACCGCGACGCCTGCCCGGACCGTTGGTCTTGATGACCGCGGCCGGATAGAGACGGGTCTGCGTGCCGACCTCGTCCGTGTCCATCACGAGCAGGGCGTGCCGGTGGTCCGCGCGGTCTGGCGGGAAGGCAAACGGGTCGCCTGATGGACGCGCGGCCGGAAGACGCCGGGCCTTCCGGCACGATGGTCGTGGTGGTCGGTCCGAGTGGCGCCGGCAAGGACACGCTCATGGCCTATGCCGCCCGGCATTTCGCGGGAAATGAGCGCGTCGTTTTTACCCGCCGGGTCATTACGCGCGACGAAGCGGCCGGCGGCGAAGACCATGATGCCGTTTCCGAAGAAATGTTCGAAACGCTCGAAAAAACCGGTCGTTTTGCCGTCTCCTGGAGCGCCCACGGACTGCGTTACGGCATTCCCATCGAGACAAAAGCGGCGGTCGATCGCGGACGGCTTGTCGTCGCAAACGGCTCCCGTTCGGCCCTCAGCCGCTTCAAGGCCGTCTATCCGTCTCTTTTCGTCATCAACGTGACCGCCAGCACCGATGTCCTCGCGGCGCGCTTGGCGGCCCGCGGCCGAGAGACGAAGGCGGAAATACTTCGCCGCCTGGAGCGCAGTTCCCTTACCGTCACCGGCGACTATCGCGTGATAACGATCGACAACAGCGATTCGGTAGAAACGGCAGGTCATTTAATGGTCGAAGCGCTCCACAGCTGCATGCCCGCGTCAAGATAATTCGGCGAAAACCTCCGCCCCACGCTTTAAAGTCTTCCCGTAGGCTCTATTTGCCTTTTCTTGTGTAGTAACGAGGAAAAGTATGAGTCAGATCAAACCGCGTGACGGACAGCAGGAAACCGTGGCAATAGCCGACCTTGAGGCCCGCGTGGTCGTGCTCGAGATCGTTTCGATGACCGCGCTCGCACTTGCCATGGACACCACCGACAATGCGGATGTTGAATATGCCCGCAGCATCACAAGCCTGATCATGGAAACGGTGCAACAGCGTTGCGGCGAAATGAACATGCCGGCCGAGGCCCGTCTGACCGCCTGCTCCTATGCCGACGAACTGCTGTCCACGGCGCTTCAATCTCTCTATCCCAAAGGACATTGAGCCGGTCAGTGAGCCTCGTCCCAATTGGTTGCGGCCCGCGCATCGACCTTCAGCGGCACCCTCATGGCTATCGCAGGCATGGCGGCCTGCTCCATGGTCGAGACGATCACGGGTAGCGCGCGCTCCACTTCGTCATCCTCCACCTCGAAGATCAGTTCGTCATGCACCTGCAGCAGCATGCGAGCCGAGAGCCCGGCATTGGCCAGCGCCGGCTCCATCTTCACCATGGCCCGGCGGATGATGTCAGCCGCCGAACCCTGGATCGGCGCATTGATCGAAGCCCGCTCGTTGAAAGCCCTGACCGAAGGGTTGGAAGACTTGATCTCCGGGTAGTGAGCGCGACGGCCGAAGATTGTCTCTACATAGCCGTTCTCGCGGGCGAAATTCTTCGTGCTTTCCATATAGTCGCGGATGCCCGGAAACCGCTCGAAATATTTCTTGATGTATTCGCCGGCTTCCGACCGCTCGATGCTGAGCTGGTTCGCAAGGCCGAAGGCCGAAATCCCGTAGATGATACCGAAGTTGATCGCCTTGGCACGCCGGCGAACCTCGCTCGGCATTCCCTCTACCGGCACGCCGAACATTTCGGAGGCCGTCATGGCGTGAATGTCGACGCCATCGGAAAAAGCCTGGCGGAGCTGGGGGATATCCGCCACATGGGCGAGCACGCGCAGTTCAATCTGGCTGTAGTCGGCCGAGACCAGCTTGTGGCCCGGCGTCGAGATGAAGGCCGTGCGGATCTTCCGCCCTTCCAGGGTGCGCACCGGAATGTTCTGCAGGTTCGGCTCGGAAGACGACAGGCGACCGGTCGTTGTGGAGGCCAGCGAGTAGCAGGTATGGACCCGCTTGGTTTGCGGATGCACATAACCCGGCAGAGCATCCGTGTAGGTCGACTTCAGCTTGGTGAGCTGGCGCCAGTCGACGATCTTGCGCGGCAGTTCGTGCCCGGCGGCGGCCAAATCCTCCAGGACGCTTGCCGAGGTCGACCACTGGCCGGTCTTCGTCTTGGCGCCGCCCGGCAAGCCCATCTTGCCGAACAGGATGTCGCCCAGCTGCTTCGGCGAGCCGATCGTGAATCTTTCACCGGCCAGCGTATAAATCTCGTCCTCGAAGGCCGCAGCTCTCTGGGCCAGTTCGCCGGAAAGGCGGGAGAGTATCTGCCGGTCGATGGTGATGCCGCGTTCTTCCATATGGGCGAGGACAGCCACCAGCGGGCGCTCCAGGCGCTCGTAGATACGCGTCAGGCCGGCCGCGGCAAGTTGCGGCTTCAACGCCATCCAGAGGCGCAGCGTCACATCAGCATCTTCCGCCGCATACGCCGTTGCCTTGTCGATGTCGACAAAGTCGAAGGTTACTCCGGCCTTGCCGCTGCCGGCGACGTCCTTGAACGTGATCGGCTTGTGGTTCAGCCAGCGTTCCGACAGCGCGTCCATGCCATGGTTGGCCTTGCCGGCCTCCAGCACATAGGACATCAGCATCGTGTCGTCGTAGCTTTCGACGGTGATGCCATGGCGTTTCATCAGGAGATAATCGAATTTCAGGTTCTGCGCCACCTTGAGAACCGCAGGGTCCTCCAGTAGCGGCTTCAACCGGGCGAGCGCCTCGCGCATCGGGATCTGGTTTTCGGCAAGCCCTCCGCCGAGCAGGTCGCCGACTCCCGTCTTGTGGTTGAGCGGGATATAAGCCGCGCGGACATCAAGGCCGGTCGGGCTGTCGATATTGTCCGCCAGCGCCAGCGAGAAACCGACAAGCTCCGCCTGCATCGGATCGAGCGACGTGGTTTCGGTATCGAAGGCGACGAGGCCCGTATCGCGGGCCGCCCTGATCCAGTCATCCAGCATTTCCAAGTCGCGGATCGTCACGTAACAGCTCGGGTCGAGCTTGGCATTCGCGAAGGCGTCGATGCGGGCCTTGGCAAGTTCGGCCGGCGTCGCCGCATCCGTTCCCTTGGCAACCGGCGCCTTGGCCGCGTTGGCAGGTGCCTTGGCCGCGGCTTCTCCGGTGTCTGCGGGCGTTACAGATCCGGCATCGAGATCGGGGCCTCGGGCGGCGTCGCCCCATTCGACCTTGACCACGGCGGGCTCAATGGCGTCCGCATCGCAATCGCAGGCCGCCGCAACACGCCGCGTGAGCGTGCCGAATTCCATGGTCTTCAGGAATCCGATCAGCTTCGGTCCGTTCTGAGGCTCCAGCACCAGCGCATCAAGCGGCAGCTCGAGCGGCACATCGGTGCGCAGCGATACGAGCCGGCGCGACAGCCGCGCGAGATCGGCATTGGCGACGATATTTTCCCGTCGCTTCACCTGCTTGATCTCGCCTGCCCGCGCCAGGAGCGTATCGAGGTCGCCGAACTCTTCCAGAAGCTGGGCCGCCGTCTTCGGGCCGATACCCGGGATACCCGGCACGTTGTCCACCGAATCCCCGACCATCGCCTGCAGGTCGATCATCTTTTCCGGCGGCACGCCCCATTTCTCGACGACGTCGGGAATGCCGATCTGCTTGTCCTTCATGCTGTCGTACATGTGGACATTCGGCGTGACGAGCTGCATCAGGTCCTTGTCGGAGGAAACGATGGTCACGTCCGCGCCGATCGCCTCGGCCTGCCTGGCATAGGTGGCGATAATATCATCCGCCTCGAAACCTTCCGTCTCGATGCAGGGCAGATTGAAGGCGCGGGTCGCTTCCCGAATCAGGCCGAACTGCGGGATCAGCTCTTCCGGGGGCGCGGAGCGGTTTGCCTTATAGGCGTCGTAGAGGTCCTTGCGGAACGTCTTCGCGGAATAATCGAAAATGACGGCGAAATGGGTGGGCGTGACGCCGACGGACGTATCGCGGGCGTCGGTCAACAGCTTCCATAGCATATTGCAGAAGCCGGAAACGGCGCCAACCGGTAGTCCGTCGGATTTTCGGGTGAGCGGCGGCAGCGCATGGAAGGCGCGGAAGATGAAGCCGGAGCCGTCGATAAGGAAGAGATGATCGCCTTTTTTCATGGGCCAAAGCAATAGCGTGGGGCATTCGTTCCGTCCACGAAAACTTGGGCTGGCGCGGGTTTGCAAAGCCTCACCGGAACGTTACCGATTTGTAATGGCCCAATGCCTTGAAAAGCTCCGTTGCGGCGCACATCTCAGCAGTACCGGCGACTGATCACGCCGCAGTCTGGAAGACGGCCTGTCCCCCGCCGCACCAGACCGGGCAAAGACCTACCCCCCTCTCCGGGTCTTTGCCCTTCCATCGGAACCGCCATGGCTGTCCCCTCCCGGCCATGGCGGTTTTTCCGTTTTAAGAGCACAGAAAGACTTGTCATTTCCCGTGTCTTCGCACAGGCTTGGCGAAAGCATGGCCTGCGATATATCCGGCTGCCCCATAGGCAGATCGGAGAGGATGGAGACCGAAGCCATGGCATTCGACCGCTCGCGTTCGGCGACCTATCTTGCCGGTCAACTGGCCAAAGGCTTCGCGCGCTCACTGCAGACGCGATCTGCGGCACTGGGCTTTTCTCCGGGACAGTTTCCCGTCCTGCTCGAACTGTGGCAGGAGGATGGGCTGACCCAGAAACAGCTTCTCGACCGGCTGGAGGTGGAGCAGGCAACGCTGGCCAACACCCTCTCCCGGATGGAGCGCGACGGTCTCATCCAGCGCACACCGCATCCCAACGACCGACGGGCGCAAATCATCACACTGACCCAGGCCGGCCGCGATCTCGAAGCGGAGGCCGTGGAAGCCGCAGCCGACGCAGATGCGGCCCTTTTCGAGGGGTTCAAGCGATTTGAGCGGGAGCTGATGATCGAATACATGCGGACGATCGTGGAGACCGCGCGCAAGCTCTGACAGCTCCATCAACCGCCCGTATCAGGAACAGCACGCGCCGCTTGCCGAGGACGGTCCGCAGCAGGCGGCCGCCTTCCGGCTTTCCTCGGCCAGCCAACGGTCGCGAGGCTTGCAGCTCGCCGGCCGCGGCGACAATTCCACATGCAGGGCGCCATCCCCAAAGATGGGAAGCGACGCACAAAAGAGCTGCATCGGCTGCACGCCGTCACTCACCTCGAAGGTCAGCTTGGCGGATCCGTCGAGCCGCACATGCTCGGACACCTTGCGGATGATCTTGGAGAACTTCGCCGCCGGCATGTGCGTCCTGTCGCCTTCTTCGATATCCCAGAGCTGGACGAATATCTCCGACCATGCTTCGGGATTGGCGCCGCAATCAAGCGCGGAGAAATGGCCGGCCTTCACCTCGGTCACGTGATAGCCTTGCTTGATGGCCTTGCCCTCGTAATGGAATACCAGCGGCACCTCCGCGTGACTGGCAAGCGTGTCGAGCATCAGGCCAAGAGTGATATCAGCGGCGCGGGGCTTGTCGATCGCATTCATTTGCGCTACTCCTTGTTTCAATATTTCAAGGATCATTGAATTATGGAGAAACGTCAAGCCCTCGCATCCTTCGGCGCGCTTTCGCAGGAAACGCGCCTGGAGATTGTCCGGATGCTGGTCATCGCCGGACCAACGGGAATGCACGCGGGAGCGATTGCGGAGAAGATTGGGACGTCGCCGTCCAACATCTCCTTCCACCTCAAGGAGCTCGACCGGGCGGGGCTGATCGGCCAGCAGCGGGAATCGCGATCGATCATCTACAGCGCGAATTACGACGCGCTTTCAGACCTCGTCCGCTTTCTGATGGAGGACTGTTGCGCCGGGCATCCAAAAATCTGCAAGCCTGCTGCCACCGTCACCGCCTGCGGCGGTCCTTCGAACAAGGAAAGTGCGATCGGGGACCCTGAAGGTACAACGTCGCTTAGTTTGCAATCCATATCCGGAAATGACGCCGACCTGCGTATTGCTCTGACTGCCGCGGCACTGCCGACCGACGATCTGACCGAGGACGGTCGCCACTTTTTCCGGATTGCCCGCGGCACGGATACCCTCGGCTTCGGCGGATACGAACTGCATGACGGAGACGCGCTGCTGCGGTCGCTCGTCATTCTCCCGGACCACCGCGGCAAAGGCCTTGGAGATCTGGCAACCCGCCTTCTCCTTGAGAGCGCCCATTCAGCAGGCGCCCGGCGAGCTTATCTTCTGACCACCTCGGCGGCCTCGTTCTTCGAACGCCTCGGGTTTGAAAAGATCGATCGGTCGGCGGCTCCGACCGCTATCCTGCAAACCCGGCAGGCGACGTCCATCTGTCCGGCCTCGGCGGCACTCCTCGCCAAACCGCTTACGCCGGGCGCCGACGCGAACGTTGGGAAGAAGTCGGAAGACTTGAACGCATGAGCCCCAGAACCTTATGAGTGCCCGCATTCCGATTGCTCCCATTGCCGCCCTCGGCATCACCCAGATCATCGGGTACGGCACCCTCTATTACAGCTTCAGCATCCTGGCGCCGGACATGGCGGCATATTTTGCCTGGTCAACGGAATGGATCTTCGGGGCATTGTCTGCGGCGCTTCTCGTCGGCGGCCTGGCCGCTCCCTGGCTCGGCTCGCTGTTCGACCGCTGGGGAGCAGGACGCGCCATGACCCTCGGTTCGGTCGTTGCGGCTGCAGCTCTCACGGCTTGCGCCATGGCGCCGGGGAAGATCGCCTTCGTTGCCGCATTGATCGCCATAGAGGTTGCGGCCAACGTCGTGCAATACGGCGCTGCTTTCGCTCTTCTTGTCCAGCTCCGACCCGAGGTTGCGCAACGAAGCATCACCTATCTGACCCTTATTGCCGGGTTCGCCTCGACGATCTTCTGGCCCCTAACGTCGGCTCTGCACGAACACCTTTCCTGGCAGAACGTCTATCTGGTCTTCGCGGCCCTGAACCTCCTGATCTGCATGCCGCTGCATGCCTGGCTGGCGCGTGGCGCAAGCGCCCGGGAACCTCTCGAAGCAGCAGTGCCTTTGCGGGCGGAAGGAGTACTCGCTCCACGATCGCGGCGCCTCGGATTCGCCCTTATGGTCGCAGGCTTTGCGCTGCAGTCGCTGGTCAGCTCGGCAGCGCTGGTGCATATGGTGCCGCTACTGTCGGCGCTGGGGCTCGGCGCCACCGCCGCAATTGTCGGCACGCTTTTCGGCCCTTCGCAAGTTCTTAGCCGGCTCATCAATATGCTGCTCGGCCGCGATCTGCAGCCCCTCCACCTGGCCACGATCGCGGCAGCGCTGTTGCCAGGCGGCGTTCTGGTACTGATCCTGACCGCCCCTTCCGTGCCGGGAGCCATGGCTTTCGCGGTAATCTTCGGCATGGGCAACGGGCTTCTCAGCATCGTCGCCGGCACCTTGCCGTTGTCGCTATTCGGAAGCGAAGGTTACGGCAGGCTGCAAGGCAAGATGATGGCGGCGAGGCTCATCACCTCGGCCATCGCGCCTTTTGCGCTGGCCTTGTCGATGACCTGGATAGGCGTCATATGGTCATTGGCGGTGACGGCGGGGCTGGGCGCGATTGCGGTGCTTGCCTTCGTGCTCATCGGCCGCCTGGCCGGCCACCAGCGGGCGACAGGCGAACCGGCGCCCTAGCACACAAACGTCGCTTTGCCATTGTGCCTTCATGCATAGGCTTGCTAACAAGGAGCGCGCCACCACGGCTGACTCTTCCTCGTCCGGAAGAGCCAAGGCCTCGCATTTCAAAGACAGGGATCTTTTCATGACCGATCTTTCCGCCGTCCTCGATCGCGCCGACCAAAACCTTCCCGCCAGCCTCGAACGTCTGTTCGGCCTCGTCCGCATCAAGTCGATCTCCACCGACCCGGCCTTCAAGGCGGATTGCCGCAAGGCGGCCGAATGGCTCGTTGCGCAACTTACGGAGCTGGGCTTCGAAGCCTCGGTACGCGATACGACCGGTCATCCCATGGTGGTCGGCCATCATCCGGGACCGCATGCCGATGCGCCGCATGTGCTGTTTTACGGCCATTACGATGTGCAGCCGATCGACCCGATCGAACTCTGGGAGGACGATCCTTTCGATCCCAAGGTGAAAGACCTAGGCAACGGGCGAAAGGTCATCACCGGCCGCGGGACCTCGGACGACAAGGGCCAGCTCCTGACCTTCGTCGAGGCTTGCCGGGCCTACAAAGAGGTTCATGGCAACCTGCCGGTGCGGGTGACGGTTCTTTTCGAAGGGGAAGAAGAGTCCGGCTCGCCGTCGCTCAAACCCTTCCTCGAAGCCAATGCGGCGGAACTCACGGCCGACTGCGCGCTCGTCTGCGATACCGGCATGTGGGACGGCGATACGCCGGCCATCGCCGCAGCCCTCCGGGGACTGGTCGGGGAGGAACTGACGATCAAGGCGGCCGACAGGGACCTTCATTCGGGCCTTTTCGGGGGTGCTGCCGCCAATCCCATCCACATCCTCACGGATATCCTGGCCGGCCTGCACGACGAGACCGGGCGGGTGACGCTGGACGGTTTTTATGACGGCGTCGAAGAAACCCCGTCGAACATCAAGGCCGGCTGGGAAACGCTCGGCCGGGACGCGAAGTCCTTCCTGGGCGAGGTCGGCCTTTCGATCCCGTCGGGCGAGAAGGGCCGCTCGGTTCTGGAACTCACCTGGGCGCGTCCGACGGCCGAGGTGAACGGCATCTGGGGCGGCTATACCGGCGAAGGCTTCAAGACCGTGATCGCGGCCGAGGCCTCCGCCAAGGTATCGTTCCGCCTCGTCGGCCAGCAGGAGCCGGCCAAAATCCGCGAGGCCTTTCGCGCCTATGTCCGGTCAAGGATCCCCGGTGACTGCTCGGTGGAATTCCACGAGCATGGCGCTTCGCCGGCAATTCAGCTCTCGTACGATTCCCCCGTTCTCACCAAGGCCAGAAACGCGCTGTCCGACGAATGGACCAATCCTGCCGTCGTAATCGGCATGGGCGGGTCAATCCCGATCGTCGGAGATTTCCAGAAGATGCTCGGGATGGATTCGCTGCTTGTCGGCTTCGGCCTCGTCGACGACCGCATTCATTCGCCCAATGAGAAATACGACCTGAAGTCCTTCCACAAGGGCATACGCTCCTGGACCCGCATCCTGGCGGCGCTGGCCGGCTAATCGGGCCACATAGAAAAGGCCCCGCAGTTTTCACTGCAGGGCCCTCAAACAAAAAGGCCGGGCAAGCCCGACCTTTCCACTCCCATTCATGGGTGCCAGTACATCCGTGGTCACTCTCAATGGGACAAGCATTTCCGACGCGGCCGCTTCGCGACCTCAAAGAAGTCAACGCGGCTCTAGCGGTCATCGTCTCTCCGAACGGTAAACATCCCGTTAACGCGGAAATGGATATCGTCTCAAGACGGCACGGTTTCCCGTATTTGCCGTTACACGCAGTCCTCAAGCGCTTGGCTCAAACCTGCGGTGCGTCGGAAACGCCATTGAACCCTAGATAGGAAGGCCTTTTCCGATTTGCAAGGGTGCTCGAAAGACCCAAATCGGGATAGGGGGGAGCCTATTGGCTCCGCCCCTCCCACACCACCCGGCATGCGGGTCCGCACCGGGCGGTTGGAGCAGTTGAGGTCGTCAG
>NZ_SOEM01000013.1:0-128826 GCF_004368875.1 Neorhizobium sp. R1-B | reverse complement strand
AGCCAAACGGCGCAAAGCGTGACTGTCCTAAGATCATCTGCATCTCAGAGATCCGTTCTCTCCATGGACGTGGCCTCTTTCATGCCACCTCCTTTCTCAGGGTCTGCTTCAGATCATGCCGCCATTGGCACGGAGTACCTGGCCGTTCACCCAACCGCCTTGAGGGCTGGCGAGGAACGAAACGACCGAAGCGATGTCGTCCGGCTGACCCAGGCGCCCCAGCGGTATCGTCCCGACGATCCTCTGGACCAGTTCATCGGACTTGCCGGTCATGAACAATTCGGTCTCCACCGGGCCGGGCGCGACCGCGTTGACTGTGATGCCGCGGCGGCCGAGTTCCTTCGAGGCAACGTGCGTCATAGCCTCGACGGCGGCCTTGCTGGCCGCATAGACGCCGTAGGTGGGCCCGTACGCGCCGACGACGCTGGATGAGAAGTTGATGATACGTCCGCCGTCCCTGAGCCGGCCGGCCGCTTCGCGCATGGCACGGAACACGCCGGTCAGGTTGATCGCAATCTGTTGCTCGAAGCTCGCGTCGTCGGTATCGGCAAGCGGCGCCAGCTTCAGGATGCCCGCGTTGTTGACGAGGATGTCGACGCCGCCGAAAGCCCTTTCCGCGGCGTCGAACAGATTGGCCGCGGCCTGCCCGCCGGCCATATCGGCCTGCACGGCGACCGCCTTGCCGCCGCTCGTCTCGATCTCCGCAACCACGGCGGCCGCAGCGTCATGGCTGCTGGAATAATTCACCACGACCGCGATGCCGTCCTGTGCAAGTTGCAACGCGATGGCCCGGCCGATTCCCTTGGATGCTCCGGTGACGATCGCGGCGCGTTGTCCTTTGATGGTCATGTCATAGTCTCCTGGTTGACGAGCAGGAGATATTGCCGACACCAAAGAAGAACAATCGGGTGGAGATTGACATGAGAATTCGGCTGTGGTGAACAAAGCCATGGACCGGCTTGACCGCATGCAGCTCTTTATCCGGATTGTCGAGCGGCGCAGTTTCGCTGCTGCGGCCTCAGACCTCGGCCTTGCCCGGTCTACCGCCACAGAAGCAATCAAGCAGCTGGAAGACGACCTCGGCGTTCGGCTTCTCGAGCGAACGACCCGGCATGTCGCGCCGACGCTGGACGGCGCGGCCTTCTACCGGCGCTGCGTTGCGATCCTTGCGGAGCTGGACGAGGCGGAAAGCGCCTTCCGCGACATGCAGCCCCGAGGTCTGCTCCGGGTCGACGCGCATCCCCTGCTGACACGCACGTTCCTGCTGCCGCAGCTCAACGACTTCCTTGATCGCTACCCTCTGCTGGACCTGCAGATCGGTCAGGGCGACCGCCTGGTTGATCTTGTCAGGGAGGGTGTCGATTGCGTCATTCGCGCCGGAGAGATTGCCGACAGCGGCCTGATCATGCGACGGCTGGGGATGATCACCGAAATCACCTGCGCCAGTCCGGGATATGTGGAGAGGCACGGAATTCCCCGATCGCCCGATGCCATGGACGGGCATCGCGCCGTCGGGTTCATCTCTTCGCGTACGAGCCAGATCATGCCGCTCGAATTCACGGTGGGAAGCAATGTTCGCCACGTGACCCTGCCGTGCCGGCTGACCGTCAACAACTCGGACACCATGACCGATCTCGCCCGCCTCGGTTTCGGCCTGATCCAGGCCCCGCGCTACCGCCTGCAGCGGGACCTGGACGAAGGAACTCTCGTCGAGGTGCTTGCCGAGTTCCCTCCCCCGCCGACACCGCTTTCGGCGCTCTACCCCCAGAACCGCCAGCTTTCGCCACGGGTGCGGGTCTTTATCGACTGGGTCGTCAATCTGTTTTCCGAAGCCGATTTGTGACTGTTGTGGAATGCCTGTTCAACTGAAGCAGATGCTCCCGGTGTTAGCGCCGAAGATGCGAGTGTTTTTTTACGAGCGCATCGCCCTGGGCACAAACCGCGATCTGGTGGACGTGACCACCAGAATTTCGCGGCTTATGGCTAAAATGCCTTCAGATTTGTTCATCGGGTATTTCCCCGTGGTCCTTCAAGATAGCGACCACTGCAAAAGCTCGTTAATCCGATGACTCTCCAATTTCGTTTTGGCCTGGCCCCGATCGTCCCGCATATCAGGATGGCAGCGCTCCGCGCCCTTGTCTTCGCAACTGGAGCGACCGCGGTCGTTTGGCTATTGGGCGTACTTATTCCCGAAGGCCTATTTTGGCTGGAATTGACGGTCGTGGCGTTCATATCCGCGGCCGTTACATTTCCGTTCCAGTTGGCGTTTTGTCTTCGCAGCGAAGCGCTTCGTGATACCCAGAAAGAACTTCAACACGTGCTCCACCATGATCCCGTCACGGGCACAACGCGCGCCGACGAATTTGCGAATTCAGTCGCGCATGCGATAGACCGCAGGCGCGTAAGCACGGCGGAAAACTCGGATGGCGTCATGCTCGTTCTCAGGGTCGATAATTTCGATGAGATCGGCCGCCGCTATGGTCCGCAATGGGCCGATACGTTGCTTCAATCTATTGTTCGGATCGTATATTCTTCCGTGCGCTATGGGGACCTCGTCGCCCGCCTTGCCTCCGACGAACTCGGCATCTATCTGCCCGGCACGACAACGGAAAATGCCCGCAACATCTGCGAACGCATCCGCGCGCACCTGAAGGAGACAACGTTCACCGCCGGGCAAGAGCGCCACATATCGGTGACGGTGCGGCTTGGCGGTACCAGGGTCGGAGATCAAGCAGACTTTCAGGCGCTCCGCGAGGCTGCCAACCGCGCCGCCCTCGCGGAGGAGGAAGCCGGCTCGCCCCTATTCCGGGAGCAGTTCTCGTGAACGGGAGGTTTTCCGGTCCGCCGCGGTGGCCGTAACGCCGGCGGGGCTCAACGTGCCGCAACGCCAGACGCTATAGACCGGTTGCGTATCCCAGTCGTAATAGAAGGCCGCTTTCAGCCTTCCCTTCTCCATCAACTCCGCGAAGCTGCGGCGCACAGCACGGACCGCCGCTTCCCGCTCGCGATCGTCGATCGGGCAGGTAGATGCGGTGTTGGCAATGCCCCATTCGGTCACCCAGCATGGCTTGCCTTCCCCTTCGGGCCGGCAGAAGCCAAGCAGCGTGGTGACGTAACGTGCAAGCGCAGCGTCATCCTTACGTCCCGGATAAACATGAATCCCGTAGGCGTCGACCAGCCTGTCGATTCCGCGTTTCTGCAGGAGTGAAATGAACTCGCTGGGGTCGAGCCGCTCCATCCCGCGGTGATCGGCCTCGCTGGTGCCGACATCGGAAAGACCGGCTGAAATGAGCAGTGCGTCGTGGTTATGCGCCGTCGCCTGCAACTCCTCCCGCGTGATGCGGACAGCGGCGACATAAGCCTCCAGCCCGCGCTCGAAGGCCGAACGGTCTGCGACTTCCGATGCGTTGCGCGGTGTCCGTCGCCCCGGCTTTTCGTAGACGATGAGGTCGCCATTGTAGGCGCTGTAGTTGATCTCGTTTCCGGGCTCGACGGCATCGATGCGAATACCCATGTCGTCAATCCGGCGAAGCGCCGAGCGCAGTTGCGCCCGGTAAAGACCCAGATCGAGATCCGAAAGCCGCTGAACATCCCAGATACGCCCGAACCCGGCTCGGGGAGCTGCCGCGGCAGGATAATAATCCTTGTTGCCGAGCTGGATTTCCAAAAGGATTTTCAGCCCAAGCCGCTCGGCGATCTCGATCGCATCGATGCTCTTGTCCACCGGCCGCGACAGCGAAAGCCGGACATGGGTGATGCCGCTTGCCGCGATGTCCTTCAGGACGCGCTCCTGATCGGCGCGGGAAAGCCAGGCAAGGTTGACCCGGTTGATGCCGATGCGATCCGACAGCGCATCGTCCGCTGCCGCCGGCGGCACCGGGCCAAAGGCCGAGAGCAGCGTGAGCAGGCAAAGGACAAACGCACGCACCTGCGCCCTCTCCCTCATCCGCTCAAAGTCCGATCTGCCCCAGGGCATTTCGGAAATTGGCCTCGCAGGCGGAATAGCGGTCGATAACCGCTTGCGTGTCGATCTTGCCGAGGAAATTGGCGAGATAGGCACGCTTGTCGGCCTCACGGTTCCAGGTCGCCGCTTCGATATAGGGGAAGCCGATGAATTCCAGCATTTCCCGCATGCGATCGTCAACCGCGATCATCAGGGCGGGCGTGCCGGCCTGCATGCCGATGATGCAGCCATGGAAGCGGCGACCGAAGCAGAGGTCGCGCGCCGACATCGCCCCGCGCCACTGGTTCGTATCGAAATAGACCAACAGTTCGTATTTCCGCTGCCATTTTTCCGAATGCTTGTATTCCGTGCCGCCGGTGATGCGCGCACTCGATCGATCATAGACGATGTCGTTGTCACTGCCGGTCAGGCCGAGATTGTAGGCAACCAGTTCGTCCTGTACCACATAGCTTGCGACGCTGTCGGGCTTGAGCAGCGCATGGGCGTCAACGATCGTATCGGCGACGCTGCCGAGATAACCACCGAAGGCGATCTTCTGGGCTTCCGCCAGCGCCGGGTTGGCGAGTGCGGTCAGCGAGCGCTTCATGTCGTTCGGCGAGAAGTAGAGCGACGGGCAACCCGTCGGCTTGACGAACTTCATCCCCTGTTCCCGCAGGAATTCGGCAGTGAAATAACCGCGCGTCAGGAAGAAACTTTCCTTGTTCCGCAACACCTCCAGGAACTTCTGCGTCCCGGCCGGTAGCTGATCCTTGAGGCCTTCCTTGCGCTGGATGCCGATGCCCATCACCACGACCGGCATGTTCAGCTTCGCGAAAATTTCGGCTTCGAGATCGGCAGAATAACCGGGGCGCAGAAGGTTTGCAGAGGCGAAGACGCACAGATCGAACTCGCGGTTCACCGCTTCGTAGACCTCGTTCGAATCGCGGTTGTTGGCAAGATGCCAGAACGGCAGATAGGTGACGTCGTGGCCACGCAGGCTCTCGGCCGCGCCTTCGCCGATCAGGTAGTTGCCGGTATTGGCGATCCTCCTGACCTGCGAGATCAGGTCCTTCCTGGTCCTGGTCTCGTCGAAATAGGGTCGATGGATGACCCTCGTGCCGGAGACGTCCGCAATCGTCCGCTGCAGATAGGAGGGGATGCCCGTGAGCAATATACGCATGACTGGTCCTCTGAACCGAAGGTGTGATGTTGCGGGTTGCTAGAGACCGATGCCGATTTCGCGAAGCGTGGTACGGAAGGCCCGTTCGCGATCCGAATACCGGTCGACGAGTTCGGTGGTGTTGAGCTTGGCCAGATGGTCGGCCACGAACTCGGCTCGGTTCTCCGCCTTTTCGACATCGGTGGTATCGACGGCCGGCAGACCGGTGAAGCCCAGCATTTCACGCATACGGTCGTCCACCGCCACCATAAGGCTCGGCACGGCCGCCTGCATGGCGATGATCGAGCCGTGGAAACGACGGCCGAAATTGAAGTCCATGGACGAGGCCCAGCCGCGCCACTGGTTGTTGTCGAAGAAGGTACGGACTTCGAACCGTTGCTTCTCCCGCTCGGTGCCCGGATAAGCGAGGTCGCCGATCATCCGGCCCGATGCGGAATCGTAGACACGGCCCTCTTCGTTCGGCTCCACCTTCATGTCGAAATGGAGGAATTCATCCTGCACCACGTAGGGCGGCACGGTGCCTTCAGGCGCAAGCGCATTCGCATCGAGAATTGCATCCTGGTTGCCGCCGAGGTAACCAGAAAAGATCGTCTTCGCCTTGCCGATTTGGACGCTCGACAATTTCTTCATCGATCGGCGCATGTTGTCTGGCATGAAGTAGACCGATGGGCAGCCTGTCGGACGCACGAAGGAGAAACCCTGGTCCTTCAGGAAGCCGGCGGACTCGTAGCCGCGTGTCAGGAAATAGTGCTCGCGCTCCTTCAGGACGGCCAAAAGCCGTTTCGTTCCCTCCGGAAGATTGTTCTCAAGATCTTTACGGTTTTGCAGACCGATGCCGAGCATGACAATCGGCATGTTGAGCCGGCTCAGGACATCCGCCTCGGCATCCGCGGAAAGCCCCTTGCGCAACAGGTTGGCGCAGGTGAAGACGCAGATGTCGAAATTGGCGTTGAATTCGTCGAAGCCGCCACCGTTTTTGGTCAGATTGTAGAGATGCCAGAAGGGAATCTGTTTGGCATGCGGCGCCAGCGCACGCAGGGCGCCCTCGCCGATGAGGTAGTTGCCGGTATTGCTGATATTGCGAAGCTCCTGCAGGAACTCCTCTTTTGTTTCCGGCTGCTTCTGCCGCTCCGCATAGGAGACCGACAGACCGTGGGCGCCATTGGCAAGACGCGTGTAGTGACCAGGAATACCCGTCACGAGAATTCGCGGACGCATTCGAATAGACCTTTCTATTTCAAAGGAGCGGCCCGGCCATCAGCCAGCTGCCGCAACCACGGGGTTTGCCGTCGCCTGCGCGCGAAAGACCGCGGCGCGGGACAGTGACGAATTTTTCACGGACCTGTCGCTCCAGGAGATGAAATCCGAGAAGGAGGTGGTCCACGACCGATGCGCGGCGGTCCTGATGCAGCCTTCCATGAGCGGCGCAAGCCTCTCGCGATTGCTTGCAACCTCCTTGATGATCCGCGCCAGGTCCCTCACCACCTGCGGATCGGAAGCCGCATTGATGAGGATACCGTCCTCACCGTCCGAAATGAGCTCCTCGACCGCGCCGACCGCGGTCGCGATCGGCACGCAGCCGAGCTGTTGCGCCTCGGTGATCATCAGCGGCGCGCCCTCCCAGCGTGATGGCATTAGAAGGACGTCAGCCCAGCCCAGCGCCTTGATCAGGTCCTTGCTCGCAAAGACCGGCGGGCGCACGTCGACGCCGAGGTCCTTTAGCCTCTCACTCCAGGAGGCCCTGGAATCGGCAAGGATTTCCCCCCCGATGGCCCGGGCGTCGAAGGCGATGTTCGAGGCCCGCAGTTCCGAAAGCGCTGCCGCCAACCGGTCGATACCCTTTTGCTGATCGAGCCGGCCCATATAGAGAAGTCGCAGGCGGTCATCCTTGCGCTCGATCCGTCTGACGGCCAGAACTTCCGCCAACGCCTTAGGCGGCACCGAGAAACTGGCTCCGTTCGCAACGGCGAAAATTTTCTCGTGCGGGATGCCGTAGCTGTGCAGATAGATCTTGAGCTGTTCGGAGCAAGTCAAGAAAGCATCATAGCAATGCTCGTGGGCGATCGCTGCAAAGGGCTGGCCGGCAGGCCGCTTGAAAGCCGTGTTGTCCACCACGTGCAGATAGCAGACCGTGCGGGTACCTTCGGCACGCAACCGCGCGATGAGGGGATGCACGGCCATCACGTGGTTGTTGATGACGAGGTCGAAGCCGGAAAGCTGTCCTTTGAGCGCTTCCCAATCGACCGAATGCTCCTCAGTGATGAAATCCTGTCCCAAAAAGGAACCGGACCCTCCCCAGGCTGGAATTCCCGCATCCCAGAAGTGGATGTAGTCGAAGCTGGAATCGAATTCGTCAATTACGTCCATCCGGGACGTGCCGAGCACGAAGAGATGGGTTTCGTAACCCACCGCCTTCAACTCGCGAGCGGCCGCATAGACGACCTTTTCAGCCCCTCCGAACGAGGCGTTCGGAACCAGCAGCGCCACGGTGCGCTTGCCGTCATTATGCCCGAGCGGCAGGACCGGCGATCCTCCGATCTCCTTGCGCAACGCCTTGTGGAGGTCGGTATAGGGCACGAGCCGCGCGGGGCGCCAGGTCCACCGCCTGCCCGCCGTCTCACGCAGAGTGCTCGAAGCAATTGCGTTGAGGCAATTGATCATCACCTGCTGCGGGGTAATGAGAGAGCGGCGCGGCAGGCTTCTCGGGAATGGGAAGCGTACTTTCAGAACGGCCGATGTCGGCCAGACCTGCTGGCTTGCGATCGAGGAGAACCAGTCCACGGCATTGTTCTGGACCACCTCCTGTACGAGACGGGTCGATATGAAAACGAGATCGGCGGAACCGATCTTTTGGGCGCCCGGCCCATGAACGACCGGTTCGATCTTGCGCTGGGCGGCATCGTTGGCGAGTTGTACGAAAACGACGTTGCTGACCTCGCTCATCCGTTCGAGATGGGCAAGCACGTTCGGCAGCATGCGCGAACGCCGCAGAACGTCAAGCGCCGCCCCGCTTCCAGCGACCATGAAGGGCGGGAAATGTTCATTGTCGGGTTCGCCGATATTACCCCAGAAAGCAGGGATGATGTCGTCGAGACGAAGCATCGTCGGCGGCTTGGTTGGATCGGTGAAGAAGGAGATTGCCGTGTCTTCCGTTCGCGCAAACAGATAGCGGGGGCACTCCTCATGCTCGAAATCCACCAGCATCGGGCGCTGGAACAACGGCCTGTGGCGCTTGCGCAGGAAGCTTACGGATGTGGCGCGGTCCCGGTTGGCCTCCTTGAAGCGGCTCTCCGCCCTCAGCCTGTATTCGAAGACGGTGTCGTGGCAGGGCGTGCCGACGAAACCGTGTTCGATGCAGGACAGCCAGAATTCCCAATCCTCGAAGCCGTTCTGCCTGTCGTCGTTGAAGCGGACGCCGTCCTGGAAAACCTCAATCGAGATCATCGATCCCGTATCGCAGATATTGTCGGTGATGCAGTGGACCAGCCTTGAGTAGCGGTTGCCGTAATGGGCGCGCCAGCTCACTGAAAACGTGTCGATATTCGTGTAGACCCATCCGCAGCCGCTGGAGACGAGCTGCCGGTAAAGCGTTGCGATGGTGCCGGGAAGCACGCGGTTGTCGGCATCAAGGAAATAGACGGCCTTCGCCTCGGGAAAGTGGTCAAGGACGAAGTCGATGGCGCGATTGCGTGCTCCGCCAGGGCCGGCGTTACGGCCGAATATGACATGGACAGACGGATGGGCCGCAGCATAGAGCAGCAGTTGATCGAACGTCTCATGCCGTGGATCACCGTCGACCGAAACGACGATGACAGTCCGGCAGCCGTTGAGATTCGAGGCAAGGACAGATTCGATCGCTTCAAGGGCAAGTGCCGCATGACCGTAGAGGGGCATGGCCACGGCGATCAGGTCCGTCGGCTCCCTGTTACCGGACATCGGTAGCCTCCGTAAACTGCTTGACCATCCTGAAGCCGGACACCTTGAGCCAGGAGAAATCGACGGAATCGGTGACGGCGCGGCTGAGGATCATCAGGTCCATCGGAGCACGTACCGGTTCGTCCAGTTGGATGTTGATGTTGACAACCTCAGTGGAACTGACTTCGCGCCATCCGCTGAAGAATGCCGACGGTCTGGCCGTGCCCTTTCGCGCAATTTCAGCCACCTCGGAACGCGCATTCGAATTTGCCGGCGCCAGCAGGAAGCTGACCGCCGCGGGCTTTCCGTCCGGATGATCGATGAAGGCGCTTGCCGAGAAGGATATCGTTCCAGGCTCGACGGCGCGACTGACAGCGCCGGCCGATATGCCGCTCGACAACGGATGGCAGACAACGGCATGCTCGTGCTCGAGGAAGCGCACTGTCTGGAAATCCGGAACGATGGGCGTGACCGAAACGTCTGCAATCTGGGCCAACGTACCGACCGCCAGGCGATAGTCGACCGTGTACTGGCCTTCGAGCATGTTGCTCGGCGCGATCATGTTGGGTGTCCTGGCGGGCTTGACCCCGGGCAAGCCCGTGAACACCTTGAACGCCAGCGGACGCAGGTCAAGATCCGGATGCGGAATTTCGGATCGCGCCGAGTAGCGCTCGCCGGCGATCGGATAGCCGAGCGAAAGTCCGATGGTCTCAGGTCCAGTCGCGGAGATCCGCAGCCGCAGCGTGCGCGCAGCCCCTCCGCAGGCCCGGGGCAGCGAGAAGAAATTCCAATTCGGCACGAGCTGCGCGTAGGGTACTGTCCACTCCGCGACCCCTTCGCCGCTTTCGAGATAGCTCAATGCGACGACAAGCTCGCCGCTGATCCGGGGCACCGAATGCAGGTGAAGGGCAAACCCTGCCACGCCAAGGCTGGATACCGGCAGCAATTGTTCGACAAAGGCGGCCGTGAGCAGCTGCTCGATCCCCTCGTCCTTGGGATCGGCATAGGGATCGTGGGAGAAGATTTCCGAAACCGGCTCCCAGTTTCTCGCCTGGAAGGCGTCCTCGAGCGACCGGTAGTTTTCCAGCAGCGTTTCGCGTTCCCGGCGCAGGATCGCGAGCTCCGAGGTGATCGAGGCGCTGTATCGGGCGAGCCGGCCGACGCTGCCTTCGCTCAGAGTTCTCAGAAGCGGGAAACTGTCCGAGGTATTGAGGGGATCAAGCCTATGTATGGGTAACGCGGGGACGGTCCCCAACTGCTCAAGCAGCGCCAGACGCTCCTGCAGATCCGTCTCGCCCTCTTCGGAAAAGGCGATGGCGATCAGCGGAAAGGCGTTCTGCAACGTCGCCGGAGGATGGCCATCAACATCGAGGTAGACGACCAGATGCTCAATGTCGCTCCCTTCGAAGCAGGACCGATCCCGGCCCGATGCCGCTACCAGCTTTCTCGTCGCCAATCGTTTCCCAATGCCGGAAGACGTCAATTCTTGCACGCGCGACCTCTGAAGGATTATCTCGGAACAGAAACCAAAGGCGCCGTATAATCAGACGTTTATTCCGACCGGCCGGCGCCATATAACCAAAGCCTAACAACTAACATTGCGGTGCACAATAATAAAAATAGACGAAATCAAATAAATTAACTTCATATATACTTCAAAAATCTAATTAATTATTATGATGTTGTTGTTGATCTGGTGCGAAGTGGTTTCCCGGTTAATTTCTCAAGAAGATCTTGTTGACGACCAAGGCAATCCGCCAATCGAAAACGCCCCTCGACTGTCCGGCGCGCGGCGGCACGCATCTCGAAATGCTGTTCTGGATTTTTCAGCGCGCCAAGAATGGCCTCGGCGAGCGCGTCCGTATCGAAGAACGGCACCAATAGGCCGTTCCGGCCGGAGCGTATGACTTCCCGGACGGGCGCCGTATCCGATCCGATAACAAGGGCGCCGCACGCCATCGCCTCCAACACCGACCAGGACAAAACGAATGGATAGGTCAGATAGAGGTGCGCGGCCGAAATCTGGTAAAGCTGTCGCAGAACCGAATGCGGCACCGCGCCGGGAAAGAGGATGTTTTCCTGTGGCATGTCCAGCGATTTGAGAAGGTGATCCTTCCATGCTCCGCCCCCTGGCGGCGGCACACCATAACTGACGCCATCTCCTCCGACGAAAACGAACAGAGCATCGGGGCGTTGGCGCACAACCTTGGCGGCAGCCTCCAAAACCTGTGGAAATCCGCGATACGGCTCAAGGTCCCGTGCGACAAAGGTGACAATGGGAGGACCACCGGCGCTCAGCACGCGCCCGTCCGGAAGCGTGGCCGAAGCCGTCGGGTCGGGTCGAAACCGCACCGTATCGATCCCCTCATGACACACCGAAATGCGCGCCCGGGCGTCGGCAGGATAGAGACTTCTCTGCCAGCGGGTGGGGCTGATGCCGGCTTCGACGGCCTCAAGTGACAAGAGCTGCGCGACGTTGCGCAGCCGCAGTCTCTTGCGCGTCTCCAGATCGGGCCGATCGCCGGGAGAGAACCCGATGTCCGCCCCTTCCGATCGGTAAAAGAACTCGCAATACGCCAATGCGGGCACCCGTGGCAGCACGTCCTTCAGGAACATCATGCTTCCCCAGCCGATATGACCGACGACGATATCGGGCACCAGCCCCTGCCGCACCATGGCGTCGAGCGTTTCGGCGACGCGATGGCCGATTCGCGCATGGTGATCCGGAACACCCATGTGTCGGGCCATATGCGGATCGGCGCGGGGACCCGATTCCGTTCGATGTCGAACGACGCGAACGGAAGGGATCTTCTGATCTATGGTCTCGGTGATGAGGCTGACCTCATTGCCCGCTTGTGCGAGTTGGGCGGCCAGCGCAGCGAACTGACCGAAACCCCGTCGATGAATAAACGCCACGTGCATCGCGTCTATTCTGCCATTGCCAGGCCCACGGCATTACTCACCGCTTAGACGCCGTACCGTGAAGCGCTGCCCCAGGCCAGTTCGAGCTGGTGCAATGTCTGGAATACAGTCTCCAGCATCCGTTGGTCCTGATCGCCTCGCTTTACCGCACGCTCGTAAGTCATCGCCGCATCTCGGAGATTTGCCCTGAGCTGGCGCCCCTTCTCTGTCAATTTGATGCGTGCCGACCGCTTGTCGCGCTGGGAAGCAACGCGATCAATGTAGTCACCGTCGCCTAGCTGCTTCAGATAATAGGAGACGTTGGAGCCGACATAATGCCCACGATCCAGAAGTTCGGCGACCGACAGCTCCGAATCGCCGATTGCCAACAGGATCATTGCCTGTGCCGGCCCGATATCGTCTACCCGAAGCCTGGTAAGCTCGGCCCGGATCAGGCCCGAGAACCGTCGGCTTGCCCGCTCCATGAGGCGAGCGAGCTCGAAATACGTAACCTGTTGGAGGTCCCCGAATTCGGCATCCTGCGGATGCCTGGGGTCTGTCTGTGCCACCTGACCCATCTGAACCGTTAGTTCGCCATTCAGCTCTACGGGTAATTTAGGCACAACTTCTTCTTTCATCCCACTCTCCGTTTCAGGAAAATACTTCAAAAATTGAAGTATTATTCAAATACCCCCAACCCTCCCAATCGCCATTAGCTTGCGCGGCGCCCCCGTTATGTGCCAGATTGGCAGAAGCAATACTATCCTTCGGTTTGGCTATAACGAATACGTCCTCCAACTGATTGATCTAACGTTAACTCGAGGCAAATTGCCATGCGCGATACTGTTCAAAATGAGACAAGAAGCAAGGGGCAAATGCGGAGAGGAACAAAGCAGGACAGCCCTGGATTGCTGATCGCGCAAGCCAAGCGTGTATTCCTATCAGGGTTGCTTTATGCAGTGGCATTGAGCGTGTGCCTCAACCTATTACAACTGACGATGCCACTGTTCATGCTGCAGGTTCATGACAGGGTGCTCAACAGCCAGAGCATGGACACGCTCACGATGCTGCTGATCCTAGCCATCGGCGCCCTTGTCGTGCTGGGTGTCCTGGAATTCATCCGAGCCCTCTCGTTCCAGGCCATCGGAGGCGCGCTCGTGCGCCGGCTGAACATGCCCGTGCTTGCCGCCGCCGTTCAGGCCTCGGTCGACCAGGGTCTCTCACGCGCGACCCAATCGCTTCGCGACATCGCGGAGCTTAGAAGCTTCCTCACCTCGTCGGCGGTCACGGCTCCCCTGGACGCCGTGTGGTCCCCGATTTTCCTTGGCGCCCTTTTCATTCTGCATCCGCTTTTCGGCCTCATCGGAGCCGTCGCGGCCGCATTGCTCCTGTGCGGCGGTCTGGTCACCTACATGTTGACGCACCAGCTCACCAAGGAAGCGAACCAAACGAATGTGGAGGCCGTATCGCGAATCGGCGCTTCGCTGCGGCATGCCGAAGCCATCGAGGCGATGGGCATGCTGCCCGCCCTGGCGAATCGCTGGCGCGGCCTTCAGCTGCAGGCCCTCGACGCCTTTGAAACGAGCGGAACCAGAAGCAAGGCGATGTCGTCCATCACCCGCAGCCTGCGGTATTGCATCCAGATCATCACCCTCGCGGCCGGGGCCTATCTTGTGCTTCAGCAGGAAATTACGCCCGGCGCCATGATGGCGTCGAGCATTCTCGCCGGGCGTCTCCTGATCCCCTTCGATTCGATCATCGAGAATTGGCGGCAATGGGTGTTGGCGATCGCCGGCTGGCGCCGCATCGAGGCCCTTCTGGGCGCGGACCTCGCGGTCCGTCAGTCGATGCCCACCCCGCACTCGTCGGGCGACCTCGTGGTCGATAAACTCCTCTATGCGGCTCCCGGGCTGGAAGTGCCGATCATCAAGGGCATTTCCTTCTCCCTCTCTCCGGGCGAAGTTCTGGGCGTGATCGGTCCCTCGGCAGCCGGCAAATCGACGCTGGCGCGCCTGCTGGTCGGTATCTTGCGCCCCACATCCGGCGGCGTCTTCCTCGACGGCAACAATACCTACCTTTGGGAGCGTGGCTCGTTCGGCGAGGTAGTGGGATATCTACCGCAGTCCGTTTCGCTTCTGGAAGGCACCATTCGGGAGAACATCGGCCGGATGGCCGACAGTGATCCCTACAAGGTGCTGGAGGCGGCGCGACTGGCCGACATCCACGAAATGATCGGGCGCCTGCCGCTCGGCTATGACACGCCCGTCGGCGACGGGCATCTTACCTTGTCTGGAGGACAGCGTCAGCGTATCGCCTTGGCCCGTTGCCTCTACAACCAGCCTCGCCTCATCGTGCTCGACGAGCCGAACGCAAATCTCGACGCGATCGGCGAGCGGGCCCTTATCCGCGCGATCGAGCGCGCCCGCGAAGGCGGCGCCATCGTCATCATCATCGCCCACAGGCCGGCCATCATGCAGGTCGCCGACAAGCTGCTCGTGCTCGAGAACGGCCGCATCACCCAATTCGGACCGCGCACATCCGTTGTCACCACCACGATTCCGGGCGAAATACACCGCGAGGTAGCCGCGATATGATTGAAAAGAACCCAGTTGCGGTCCGCCCCGATCTTTCCGAACGCCGCCTCCAGCGGTATCAGCCAATGTCGCCGGATGCCGGTTCGCCGGATCTGGAAGCCGATCCGTTTGACAACCGCTCGCCGCTCCGCCGCCTCGTCGTCGCGGGGCTCGCCACCGTCCTCGTGTCCTTCGGCGGATTTTTTGCCTGGGCCTTTTCGGTCGAGCTCAGCAGCGCCACAGTCGCCAACGGCACGGTCATCGTCGATTCGAAGCGGAAGACCATCAGCCATTTCGAGGGCGGCGTGATGAGCCGGCTGCTCGTTCAGGAAGGCGATAAGGTTTCCGCAGGCCAGCCTCTGATCGAATTGGAGGATACGAGAGCCCGCTCCAGCCTGCAGTCACTCCAGATCCGACGCATCGGCCTAATCGCGAAACTGGCGCGATTGAAAGCCGAGCAGACTGACGCGCCTCAAATCAGCTTTCCGCGCGAGTTCGGCGACGCTCGGGACGCTACGATCGATGATGCCGTCAGGGCGGAGACGATATTTTTCGAAAAGCGGCGCGACACCAAAGTCGGACGTGTCGAGGTCCAGCAAAAGACCATCGAGGAGCACCTCGAACATGCAACGTCACTGGATATCCAGATCCAGGCCGCCGACCAGCAAATCGGTTTCATCAAAGAACACCGGACGGCGACGGAAATGTTGGTGAAAAAAGGCGCGATACCGCGCACGCAACTCATCGAGATCGACTCCAAGCTAAGCGAGCTTGCGAGGGAACGGGGGGAACTCGTCGGCAACCGGGCACAGGCCGAAAAAGCCGCAGCAGGCGCACAGCTCGCACTGACCGGGATCGAAAGCGACTTTCAGTCGACGATTGCTGGCGAAATCACCACGGCACGCATCGATCTCGCCGACGTCGAGGAGCAGATCACTGCTTCGAAGGACGTGCTGCGGCGCCTTGAGATCCGCTCTCCGCAGGATGGCATCATCAGCGATATCCTGTTGCGCACCCCCGGCAGCGCGGTCACGCCCGGCCAGCCGTTGCTCGAGATCGTTCCGGAAAACGAGCCGCTGCTGGTCGAGATGCGAGTCAATCCCCGCGACATCGACAGCATTGGCGTAGGCTCCCATACCCAGGTCCGGCTCACGGCCTACAATCAGCGCTCCCGCCTGCCGATGGAAGGCACGATCACCTATGTCGCCGCCGACCAGTCTGTAGATGAAAAGTCTAACAGCGCGTTTTTCGTTGCGCGCGCGAAACTCGATCCGGCATCCCTTAAGGCGAACCCCGATGTCCGCCTTTACCCGGGCATGCCCGCCGAGGTGCTGATCCTCCACGCGTCGCGGCGTGCGATCGACTACATCACCTCTCCTGTCCTCGAAAGCTTCAACAGGGCCTTCAGGGAAGACTGACCTTCCGTGGCAGCAAAACAACCGCAGCGCAAAATGATTCAAAAATTGAAGTAATAAAGAAATAAAATACCGAAATTATACTTCGTAATAACCGATACTACCGAAACAATGTACCAATAGTACTCATATTAGGAAATTTATTTCCCGAGATATGACATTTTAGTTCCAGGAAATGCTTGCCTCGTTCTTTGTTGCAGTGCAGTGTTCAGGCGCGAAATCGTCGCACCCGCGCCGAGGACGCAGAACACAAATCCGAAGAGGAGAGGCAGATGGCCACATTGGAAGGCGGAGCATACGACGATGCCCTGTTCGGCTCGCGCTTCAACGATTTCATTCGCGCCCATGCGGGCGATGATTTCGTGAGCGGCGGCAACGGGCACGACATCGTGTTCGGTGGTGAAGGTGACGACCTGCTGTTCGGCGGAAAGGGACATGATTCCCTGTTCGGCGGCGAGGGCAGCGACTTGCTGAACGGTGAAGATGGAAACGACAACCTTGTCGGCGGCTGGGGGGATGACCTTCTGTACGGCGACAAGGGCAGCGATACCCTGCTTGGCGGACATGGCAACGACCTCCTGTCCGGCGGCAAGGGCGCCGACATCCTTTATGGCGGCGATGGTGCCGACATCATCGATGGCGGCGCTGGCAACGACCTCCTGGTGGGCGGTGCCGGCCATGACGTCTTCGTCTTCGACGGCGGCGGCGGAAATGACGTCATCCTCGACTTCAACGCCGGCGAGGATCTGCTGCAGATCTCGAAGGGCATCAATGGCCTCGACGTATCTTCGCCCGAAGACCTGGCCTCCCGTGTCACGCAGGTCGGCGGCAATGTCGTCGTGGACCTCGGCCATGGGGATACACTCACATTGGTCAATGTCGACGCCGACGACATCCATGCCAATCCTGAGAACTACTTCACCGTTCACTGAATATGATTTCTGCGCGCCCTGCCTCCTCCCGCGGGGCGCGCAACTCTGATCCAGAGGGGCAGCGTGTGACGTTCGACGACTCGATAGACGCCACTGACGTTTTCAAAAGCGCAAAGATTTTCCGGCTCGGCGCTGACCTGGCCGTCCTGATCTGGGATATTCCCCCAACCCTTCCCAACACAAAATTCCTGCTCTCGATGGAGCCGTCGCCGGTACCGCTCGTCAGCATGATGCTGCCGCTCGGCGACGGAAGGCAACGCATGTTCTGGGCGATGAGACCGGAAAAGCAACCGGTGAGCGTGGGCATTTGCACGGAACACGGCAGCACAGCCGAAACCTTGGTGATGCAGCCGGCGCGGATGCTCGCGCCCCTCGATGTGGAGGCGCTGTTCGACGATCTCGCGCCGGCTGCCCGCATCAAGTTTGTCAACAACCTGCTGACCGTGTGGCGAAGCGCCTTCCGCATCGCCGGCGACCATCTTTTCCACATGGTGGTCGAAGACGCCCTTCATGCGCTCGTGCCCGAACCGCAGCCGGCCATCATCGTCTGCCAGGTTGCCCAGGGGCGCCATCTGATCGAGACGGCCATCAACCCGGATCTCGGCGACATCACGGCGATCTATGCGGTCGGCGCAGCTTCGATCACCCGCATCGCCGTAAGGCTTGTCCTCGGACGGAACGGGAAAAACGGCCTGCAGCCATGCCATTTCATCGCGGAGGCGCCCTCTCCTTCCCCTCCGCTTCTGGTCGTGCTCCTGAGCAAGAACGGCACCGCCATCCGCCAGCTTGCGGACGGCAAGCCGCGCTATCCTAGTCTTCAGAGTTGGTGGGGCAAAAATCCTGAGGCGGTAGAGCTGCGCGAAATGATCGTCCGTCAGCTCGCCGCGTTGCCGGAAAGTGGTGCCGCCACCGCGATCGACCTTCAGGTGCGTTCGCCGCTGGCGTCAAGCCGGATCGCCAAGTCATCGATGCATCCCTCCGGCGAGGTCGATCTAGCTCTGACGCTCGACGGCGGTCTGCTGGCCGGCGGCTGGTTCCATGCGCCGTCATCGGCATTCGCCGGTATAGACTACGTCAGGGAGGACGGCACGGTCGTGCCGCTCGATGGCAACAGCTATGAATTTCCGGCATGGGCTCAGGGCAAGGATGAGAAGAGCAAGACCGATGTGACCGGTTTTGTTGCCTGGGTCCCGCTGTCGGAGTCGCCGGGGCCTCTCCTGCAGCCGCGGTTTCAGATGCGCCTTGCCTCGGGAGCAATCAGGCCGCTGATACCCACGCCGCAACCTTTCGAGCCTCCGGCACAACGGAACCATCTCCTGCGCGCCGTGCCGCCACAGCATGCGGTCGACGGTGCCTTCCGCACGATCCTCGCGCCTGCCCTGCAAGACATAGAGCGGCGGCTGGGCAGGACCATCGAGGTCGCCTGCACGAAGGACTACAGTCTGCCCAGGAGCGCGCCCCTCGTCTCCATCGTCGTGCCCCTCTACAAGGTCCTCGATTTCCTGCGTTTCCAGCTGTCGGGAATGGCCACGGATCCTTGGCTCGTGGCCAATGCGGAGGTCATCTATGTACTCGACTCGCCGGAGATCCAGGATGAGACGGAGCACCTGCTGGGCGGCCTGCACCTTCTGCACGGGTTGCCGATGAAGCTGGTGACCATGAATCACAACGGCGGTTATGCGCGTGCCTGCAATGCGGGCGCACGTTTCGCACGCGGCGACATACTGGTCATGCTCAATTCGGATGTCGTTCCGAGCGCACCCGGCTGGCTTCAGGTGTTGTCGCGGGGGCTGCTGGAAAGGTGCAAACTGGGCGCCGTCGGCCCGAAACTGATCTTCGAAGACGGCTCGCTGCAGCATGCCGGCCTGTATTTCGGCCGGGACCAGCGCGGGATCTGGCTGAACCACCATTTCCACAAGGGCATGCCCGGCGACTATGCGCCGGCGCAGCATGCCCGCGAGGTTCCGGGCGTCACCGGGGCTTGCCTCGTCGCCCGCAGGGAGACCTACGAACGCGTTGGCGGCTTCACCGAGGACTATGTGATTGGCGACTACGAGGACAGCGATCTGTGCCTCAAGATCCGCCGCCTCGGGCTGCGGATAGCCTATGAGCCGGCGGCCTGCCTGTATCATTTCGAGCGCCGTTCGATCCGCCGCAGCCAGGACTACATGCGTGGCGTTGCAAGCCAGTACAATTCATGGCTGCACACGCAGCGCTGGGAAGACGACATCACCGAGCTGATGGCTGGCCAATTCGGCAAGGACAATGACCGGCCCGTCGCCAAAGGTGTAAGAATCCGGGAAAGGAACGCAGCGTGACCCAGGCAGCACTCCTGCGTTCCACGAAACCGGCCCGGCTGATCGATGAAGACCGTGTTCGCTGGTTGATCGAATCAGTTCGGGAAAATCGTTTCCTGCCGCAACCGGAATCCACCAACGTCTTCGTCGGGGACGGAGATTTCCGTGCGATAGGAGCAGAATTTCTCGGCTACTTCATCCGCATCGGCGGCCTGCGCGAAGACAGCCGCGTGCTCGACATCGGATGCGGTATCGGCCGGATGGCCGTGCCGCTCACCCAATATCTCGATCCGCAGACGAGCCGCTACGATGGCATCGACCCGGTCGAAGGCGGTATCGGCTGGTGCCAGCGGACGATCACGCCCGCCTACCCCAATTTCGCGTTCCAGCGCCTGGACATCGCGCACGAACTCTACAATCCGAACGGCAAGATCAGCGGGAAGGCCTTGAGGCTTCCGTTTCCGGATCGTCATTTCGACTTCGTCATCATGACGTCCGTGGTCACTCATCTGCCGCCCGCGGAAATCCTTGTCTACCTCGCCGAAGTCCGCAGGGTCCTGTCGCCCGGCGGCCGCCTGTTCATGACTGCCTTCGTGGTCGACCGGATCGCGGCGGCAAACGAACACGGGCGGCGCGATCCCCGCCTCGCTTTCCGCCGCTACGGCGAAAGCCCATGCTGGTTCGTGCCCAACCAGCCGCCGCTTGCCGCGGTCGGCTTCGAAGACGGCTTTCTGGACAGGGCACTCGAACGGGCGGGCCTCTCCGTCGCTCTGAAATCGCTCGGCCACTGGCGTGGCACCACCGCGGGCCACCATCAGGACTTCATCGTGGCAAAGCGCCGGGGAAATGGCCGATGAGCAAGCGTATCCTGGTGGCCGCCCACAACCATCCGTCCCTTCATCCCGGCGGGACGGAGATATTCGCTCACGACTTGTTTCGGGCCTACCAGCGCGAGGGGCACGAAGCCCTATTTCTCGGCGCCACGAACCAGATCCATCGCGAGGCCAGACCGGGCACAAGCTTTCAGAGCATCGGTTCGGCGGGAGACGAGATCCTGCTGTGGTCGGGACACTTCGATCGCTTCTTCATGAGCCAGATTGATCTCTACGGTGTCGTACCGGACGTGACGGAACTGCTGCGCGATTTCCAGCCGGACGTGGTTCACCTCCATCACCTGCTGCTGCTCGGCGCTGAGTTCCCTCATATCGTCCGCCGCACCCTGCCCGACTGCCGGATCGTCATGACGCTGCATGACTACTACCCGATCTGCCACCATGACGGCCTTATGGTGCGCACCGGCAGTAAGGAGCTTTGTTACCAGGCCAGCCCCGACCGCTGCCACGCCTGTTTCAAGGACATCCCGCTCGACCGCTTCGCGTTGCGCGAGCGCCATCTGAAGGCCCTCTTGAGCACCGTTGACCACTTCGTCTCGCCAAGCGCCTTCCTGAGGGACCGTTTCGTGCGGTGGGGACTGGAGGAAGACAGGATCAGCGTCATTCCCAACGGCATCCCCGGTAGAAATGCCGGCGCGCACAGAGAACTGCTCCAGGGCGGAAAGCCGGTCTTCGGATATTTCGGAAATCTCAATCCCTGGAAGGGGGTCACCGTTTTGCTCGACGCTGCGCGCCAGCTTCTGGCAGACGGCCTGGATTTCGAACTCCGCGTCCATGGCGGTGCGCCATTCCAGAGCGAAGCCTTCGTCGATGAGATCAACCGGCGCTTTGCCGAAACGTCAGACTCCGTGCAGTCCCGAGGACCCTACCGACGAGAGGATATCGGTGATCTCGTAGCCGCGGTCGACTGCACTATCGTTCCTTCCGTCTGGTGGGAGAACGCGCCACTCGTCATTCAGGAAGCCCAGGCTCAGGGCCGGCCGGTGATCGCCAGCAACATCGGGGGAATGGCTGAGATGGTCGAGCATGGCGTCAATGGCCTGACGGTCCCGCCCAACGATGCCCGGGCGCTCGCCGCGGCGATGCGGAGCATCGTGGAAGAGCCGGACCTGCTGCGCCGGTTCTCCGAAAATGCGCGCAGGCCCGACGACATCGACACGACCGCGCGCCGCTATCTCAAGTGGATGGAGACGGCACAGGTTCAGGCATGGGAGAGCGTATGACCAGTCCCGCAGAACGGCCGGATGTCGCATCCGAGCAGGACAACGCCAAGCCGATGAACGGTAGGGTGGATGCCGTCGACATGGGCAAGATCTTCGGCTGGGCCTTTGACCCGATGGCGCCGGATCAACGGTTGACCATTCGCGTCCTCCTCGACGGCAAGGTGATTGCCGAGGCCATCGCTGACCGCAATCGCCCCGACTTGCGGCGCAACGGTATCGGCGACGGCAAACACGCGTTCGAAATCGCCCTGCCGGATCCCGTTCAGTCCCGGGCGAGCGACATCGTCGTCGTGGCGCGAAATGGAAGCGGTTCCGAACAGGCCCTGCGCGTTCCCCAGCCAAACGAGCAGGCGGCTGAGGCTCTGATAGCCGCACCGCTGGCGAAAGTGCTCGACAAACTCGATCTCCTGATGGCGGCACAGCGGCAGTTGCAGGTCTCGCAGCGCTCACTGCAGCGCGCACCCGAAATCGATGCCGAGAAGACCGAGACCGCCGGCCTGACCGATGTCAACAACGCCATCGAAAGCCTCAAGGTGGATATCGGCCAAAGACTGAACGATCTCGATGTCCACCTGATGCGGCTGGATGGGGTCGTCGCGGGGATGGAAAAGAACCTGACGGCATTGCGCAAGCGCGCCAATGGCGAACTGAAGCCCCTGCTGCTGCTGCTGTTCGTTCTCGTGGGATTTGCCGCTGGCGCCAGCCTTGTGCTGGCCGCCAGAATCTGACCGAGGGAGGATAACGGCGTGCTCGATACGGAACAATCGCCCGCGGCGACCACCAACTCTCCGGTCGCGAGTCCCCCAACCGTCAATCCCCAAACCCCCAATCCCACGCCCGCCAGATATGGAGCCGGCAGGGCAATGCGCTCCGGAAGGGTTATCGGTTGCCGCGTCGACGAAACGACCTTGCTGATCATTGGCCTCGGCCACGTCACGGCTCGTGATGTGGTGCTGGGTATCGGTGAAGATCAGGCCGTCACGCGAAGCTCTTTCGTCACGGAATGGCGGCTGGCCGCGTCCTCGCCGCGAGTCAGGCACGGGTTTGCGGCGCTCCTGACGGCTGGCGACATGGACTTGGCCATGACCACGATCCGGTTCGGAGAAGAGGAGACGGCGACACGCTACATCTTCTCGCCGCGCCTCGCCCCTGCCGAGGAAGCGGCCGCGCTTGTCGTGGAGTCCGCAGGCTCTCAGTCCGTCGCCGTCCTCAACCGGCTCCTGGACGCGCTGATGGCTGGAGATGTCGATCGCCGCAGACTTCAAACAGTGACGGCGCTTTTGCGAGCCGCCCACGCCAGCGACGGTTTCATCGAGCTGATCGGCGAGAGCCATGATGGTGCGACGTTCCTGCAGGGCTGGAGCCGCGGCATGGCTCCAGGACATTGCCGGATGTCCGTGGTCGGCAACGTCACGCCGGTGGTCGCGGAATGCGGCATCGCCACCTTTCCCCGCCCGGACGCTCCCGATGGCGGGACCGGCTTCGTCTGCCTTGTCCGTGCCGACCAGGCGGGCCCCTCACCCGAGATCGAAGGCCTCGTCTTTCGAGGACGCGCCGGCTGGAGGTATGCCGCCGTCCATTCCCGCAAGCGCATTGCAGGACCGCTGGAAACACCCGAACACATCCGCTCCATTCTGCTGCGGACTCACGGCGCGCCAGACCTGCTCCTGTCCCTGCGGGCAGCCGCCAACAGCTTCGAGGGCAAGGAGACCGTTTCCGGCCTGCCCTATCCCGTCCGAATGGGAATAGACAGCGCATTCGAAGCCGATGGAGGAAATCTCCTCGTCACCGGCTGGCTTTACGACCCCGACACTCATATCGCAACGGTCAGACTGCGCCGCCACAATGCCGCGGTCCGCCTCGACGAACGCTGGACGCGTTTCGACCGCCCCGACGTTACCGACAGCTTCAAGGACCAGCAGGACTTCGCGCCGGGCCTGCTGAGCGAACAACTCCCCCATGGATTCATAACCCATGCGCAACTGCCGAGTGAAGATGCGGGTGCGCCGCTCTATTTCGAACTGACGCTGCACGATACGCGCCGCGCGTTTCTGCCGGTGAAGCTCACGCGAGCTTCGGCGCGCCAGGCGGCATTGCGCCAGATCGGCTCCATCGACCCCGCAACCCCCGCGCTGCCGGCGATCGTCGATACGCAGATCGTCCCGTTCCTCAGACAATCCAGAGGATCGACACCGGTCATCGAGACGGTCCTGGATGCCGGCTCCTTCGACGAGGAGGCGAGCCCGCCGATCGTCATCGGGGCCGGGGAAAGCGATGAGGAGATCTTCCCGCTGCTCGCCCTGCTCGCGCTCGATCCGGAAACCCGGCGTGCGCCGATCGTCATCGCCATGCCGGCGGAGCGCTTTCGCAGGCAGAGTGCCCGCCTCAGGGAACTTGCGCGCTTCTATGGTCTCTCGGCCAGGCTGGTGTCGGCAAAGGGAACAGGCGACGTCTACGAAATGCTGGAAGCCGGCACGCAGGCCCTTTCCTGTGAAACCGTCGTCTCGCTTTCCGCCTCACTGATCCCACGCGAGGCGGGATGGTATGGCAAGCTGCTGGCCACCGCCGCGACGCTCAGGGGAAGCATCCTCTCGCCCGTCCTGGCCTACGAGGATTATTCCATCCGCTGGGCGGGATACTGGATCGATGACGGCAACAGCGATGAGCCGGTCGTGGGCCGCTATGCCGGCTACCCGCTCAAGGCCGTTACCGACATGAAGCCGACCCGGATTCCGGCCGCTTCGCTCGAGTGCTGCGCCATGCCGCGCGAAGCCCTGTCGCACGCGGGCGGCCTATCCGGCGGCTATCTGGGCGCGCAGGAAAAGGGACTCGATCTCGGCCTCCGCCTCAGCCGCTCCGGGTTTGACGCCTACCTGCTGCCATCTGTGCAGATGTGGGGCAGCGACGACGCGCGCCATGGTATCAGCGCAACTATGTCGGCGTGTGTGGAAGAGATCGATCGAAAGATCTTCAGGAGCCAGTGGTCGCCCATCCTCACCGCCGAAAAGAGGTCGGCATGAACGAACAGCTTCGCGTCCTTGTTGTTTCGCATGGGCACCCGACTGTCTCGCTCGGCGGGGCGGAAATCGCCTCCCATAACCTGCATCGCGGCCTGAATGCATTACCGAACGTGCAATCGGTTTATCTCGCCCGCGTTGGCCATCCGATGCCGCGTCATGCGGCATCGGCGCTGATGAGCCTGCGCCTTGCCGAGGATGAGCTCCTGTTCCACGCGGACGACTACGACCACTTCTTCCTGTCCAACGGCGATACCCAGTCGATCACCCGCGACCTCCTGCGTTTCGCGCGCGATCTCAGGCCTCATGTCGTGCATTTTCATCACGTGCTGGGCATCGGTCTCGAAGCCCTCTATGCCCTGAGAGAGGCGTTTCCGCACGCAGCCATCGTGGTGACGTTCCACGAATACCTGTCCATCTGCCACAATCACGGACAGATGGTGAAACGGCCCTCCGGCCAGCTCTGCGAAACGGCGTCCCCCGTCGCCTGCCACGGTTGCTTTCCCGACATTCCCGTCTCTCGCTTCCTGAAACGGGAAGTGTTTGCGCGCGGGATGCTCGGCCTTGCCGACGCTTTCATCTCACCCAGCCGGTTCCTGGTGGAGCGCTATGCCACATGGGGCATCGAAAAGGACAAGTTCACCGTCATCGAAAACGGCATCGCCGCGGAAACATCCGCACCCGCGCGGGAGATGCAGGGTCCGAACCCGCGCCGCAACCGCTTCGCCTATTTCGGCCAGATGACCCCCTTCAAGGGCGCCGACGTCCTGGTCGATGCCGTTACCCGCATTCCCAAGGAAATATGGGGGGAGGATTCCTGCCTGATGATCTTCGGCGCCAATCTCGAACGGCAGCCGATCGAATTCCAGGAGCGGATGAAAAAGCTGATCGCGGATGCCGGCCACCGCGTCCGCTTCTACGGCGCCTATCAGAACGCGGACGTGCCGCGGCTGATGCGTTCGGTCGACTGGGTGGTCCTGCCGTCAGTCTGGTGGGAGAATTCGCCCGTCGTGATCCAGGAGGCCCTACTTCATCGTCGGCCGATGATCTGCTCCGACATCGGCGGGATGGCCGAGAAGGTGCGGGACGGAAAAGATGGCCTCCACTTCCGCGCCGGCAGCAGCCAGGACCTTGCGGACCGTATCGTCGAGGTCCTGGGCGACAACCGGACCTGGGAGCGGCTGCGCGGCTCTATGCGGCGGCCCTCCGACCACCTCGCCTGCGCGAGCGACCACGTCAAGCTCTATCGCGCGCTGCTGCGGCGGAAGCTCGATGCTGCAATGACCGAGAGCCCCGCGCTTCTCTCGCACGCGCTTTGACGGTTCTCGTCTCGGGACCGTTGGAAAGGCGTTGATCGCCGGAAGAGCGATCGACCGAACCCTTAAGCATTCGTTCGCAAGCTCGCATGAAATGGAGACTTCCCCACATGCACATGAAAGTCCGCAAGGCCATCATTCCCGCCGCCGGTTTTGGAACGAGGATGCTGCCGGCAACCAAGAGCGTTCCCAAGGAACTGCTCCCCGTCGTCGACCGGCCAATCCTCGATTACATCGTCGCGGAAGCCTTCGCGTCGGGGATAGAGCATATCGTCATCGTCACCGGTCGCATGAAAGGTGCGATCGAGGACTATTTCGACCACGCCTTCGAAATCGACGCCTGCCTGCGCAGCGCCGGCAAGCACGGTCTGGCCGACCGGATGACCCAGGGCACGCCGGACACCGGGAGCATTTCCTTCGTCCGTCAGCAGCAGGCGCGCGGCCTGGGACACGCTGTATGGACGGCCCGCCAGATCGTCGGCGACGAACCCTTTGCCGTCCTGCTCCCCGACATGCTAATGGTCGACGACGAACCGTGCCTCAAGTCCATGATGCATCTCCATGACCGTCACGGCGGCAACATCGTCGCAGTGGAAAGATGCGCGCCCGAGGAGACCCACAAATTCGGGATCGTGTCGCTTAAGTCCACGGCTGAAGGCCCGCTTGTGACCGGTCTCGTGGAAAAGCCGGCGCCCGGTAAGGCGCCGAGCAACCTCTTCATCTCAGGACGTTACATCCTGCAGCCGGAAATCTTCGATCTGCTGGAGAACCAGACGCCGGGCGCCGGTGGCGAGATCCAGCTGACCGACGCCATGATCGCCCTGATGGGAACACAGACGATCAGGCCGTTCGAGTTCTGCGGCCGCACCTTCGATTGCGGTTCGCCCGCCGGCTTCGTCAGCGCCAACCTGCATATGGCCATTGCCCGCGCTGATCTCGCCGATCATGTCAGTATGGAAATCGAGGCCCTGACCTCGGCGCGCAGGGCTGTCGCCTGAAAAACGCGTTCGGAGAGGCCGCGGGTTTCAACCCGTGGCCCGCTCGGCTATTCCGTTTCGCTAGCCTTCTCGGACCGGCCCCTTGTAGGAAGTTGCGTCAGCTGGCAGATCAGGCGCCGAACGGACCTGGCTGATCTTACGACTGTACCGCACTCCGCGACCCGAGGCCGCGTGCGATACGGCCGTCCAGCTCCTCGATCCGCCGGGCAAAGCCGGCATTTCCCGGTTGGTATGTCATCGCGTCCACAAGCATGGTCCGCGCCGTCGCGAGCTCCCCGTCACGAATGTGGCGATTGGCCCGATGATAGAGGAAATTCGCTCGCTCGACCGGAGAGAAGGCCGCGCCGAAATGTTCATGAAACCGGTCGGCCCAGGCGCCATGCCGGGCGATCGCAGCAACGGCGATCTGATAGGGTCGCATCGGCGCCGTAACCCGGGCGGCACGGGCGAGCGCGCGGAGACTTTGAATATCGTCTTTCCTGCAGGCTTCTATCAGTGACAAGGCGCGTGCCGTTCCGGCGAACGCCCGGACTGTTCCATGGCCAGTCATATGCACTGGCACGAGGCGCACGGCGTCCTGCATCCTGCTGATCCGGACCGCATGCTGGTGATCCACCGCATGGAACGGATCGAAGAAGAGATAGGCCCGGCCAGCCGCGTGATCGGACGCGATCCTCATGTTGGCGTGAAGTTCGGGTGAGAAATGTCGCGCAAACCTGCCATCGAAAGGCACGGCTTTCGGGTCGATCGATATCTGGGGACAGAAGGCGATCGCAACGTCGGCGTTGAAGCGCCTCCTATACCGCAAGGCCGCGTAACCGCCCTGGGAATGCCCGTAGAGGATCCGCTCCGGTGCGGCGCGAAGGATGGGCGCGACCACCTCGACAGCCTTGACGACACTCGCCGCCGGGAACCAGTTCGGTCGTCGACTGATGAAGCCGAGGGCCGAGATATCAACCTTCTCGCAGAACCGCTGCCCCCAAAAGCGGCTGCCGTTCGCCTCCATTTCCATCTCGTTAAAGGTTACGAGAAGATAGGGAGATGATCCCGGACGATGTATCACCTCCAAATTTTCATCTGAAAATACGAGCATCCGGCTCCCCAGCAGTAATTATCGTAAAATATACTTCAATATTTGAAATATACTATTCGTCATCAAAATATGCGTAAAAACATGCTCAAAATCAACTACGGATTTATACTCCCGGCTTGCTGCGGCAGGACATGAAGTCCACGATGTGCCACGCACGGGCAAGTTTCTGCATATTTTTGGGCAAGAGGAATGCGCATCGAGCGGATAAGTGCGCGACAGCTCGTTCATGAGAGGCTTGCAGATATATTTCGTTCCCGAGATCGATCCTTCTGTCGGCGGCTTCCATACAGCTGCAAATTTTTCGCAAGTTTTTGCTGCCCTTCCAAAAAGGGCTAGGATTGTCTGGTGAATCGAGAGACAAAGACGGGCCTTGTCTTATGCCACTGCTTCAGGATGTCCGCATGCGCGCTACCGTAATCCCCGCCCCCCAACCCGTGCTTCTCGACGTCGATGGGATGACGGAACAGTTTCCGGTGCGCCGGGTCTATTGCGTCGGCCGCAACTATGCCGACCATGCGATCGAAATGGGTCACGATCCATCCCGCGAACCGCCCTTCTTCTTTCAGAAGAACGCCGACAACCTCTACAACGGCGACACCTTTCCCTATCCATCGGCGTCGTCCAATGTCCACTACGAGGTCGAACTGGTGATGGCCCTCGCCGAAGGCGGCGCGGGGATAGCGGTCGAGGATGCCCTTTCCAAGGTCTACGGTTACGCCGTCGGCGTGGATTTTACCCGCCGCGACCTGCAGGACAAGGCTAAGAAGATGAGCCGCCCCTGGGAGGCCGCCAAGGCCTTCGAGAAGTCCGGCCCCCTATCCGCCATCGTGCCGGCCGCCCGTATAGGCCATCCCAAGACAGGCGCCGTGTGGCTTGACGTCAATGGCACCCGCCGGCAGTCGGGAGACCTCAATCAGATGATCTGGTCGCCAGCCGAAATCATCGCCGAACTCTCAAGTTATTTCACCTTGGCGCCCGGCGACGTCATCATGACCGGAACGCCGGCGGGTGTCGGCGCGGTGGTCAAGGGCGACAACGTCACCTGCGGCATCGACGGCGTCGGTCGGTTGTCGCTGTCGGTTGCCTGATCAAACCCCGGGGAGAAAAACCATGCCGCTCTACGCCCTTGGAGAATTCCAGCCGAAAACCCCTGCCCCAGATCGCTTCTGGATTGCCCCGGATGCGACCGTGATAGGCAAGGTGGAGCTTGGCGAGGACGTCGGCATCTGGTTCGGCTCGGTGCTGCGCGGCGACAACGAGCCGATCGTCGTCGGCGCAGGATCGAACATCCAGGAAGGCGTGATGATCCACACCGATCCGCGTTATCCGGTGAAGATCGGTGAAGGCTGTACCATCGGCCACCACGCGATCATCCACGGCTGCGTCATCGGCGACAACTCGCTGGTCGGCATGGGGGCGACGATCCTGAACGGTGCGAAGATCGGCAGGAACTGCCTGATCGGCGCCAACGCCCTCATCACCGAAGGCAAGGAATTTCCCGACAACTCCCTCATCGTCGGCTCACCGGCAAAAGTCATCCGCACCCTGGACGACGAGGCAGTCGAGAAGTTGAGGCAGTCCGCCCTGCGCTATATCGAGAACTGGAAGCGCTTCGCCCGCGACCTGCGGCAGCTCTAGGCAGCGCAGGCGCTGCACAGCCCGCGGATCTCAATCGTCGTCTTGGCAGGCTTAAAGCCCTTGCGTTTCGCCCAATCGCTCAGGCGATGGTCCACCTCGTGGTCGTGGAACTCCGAGACATGGCCGCAGCTTTCGCAGATCGCGAAGGCGACCGAGCCGTGGCCATGACCATGCCCGCAGCATTCGCTTTCCGGATGGGCGCAGGCGACGAAGGCATTGAGGCTTTCCAGCCGATGCACCATGCCGAATTCCAGAAGCTTGTCGAGCGCTCGATAGACCTGCAGCGGCGCCCGAAAACCGTGGTCACGCAGCTTGTCGAGGATCGTGTAGGCGCTCATCGGCGCGTCGGTGCGGTTGAGTACGTCGAAGACGAGCGACTGGTTCTTGGTCAATACCGGGGCGGATACTGGTGCGTTCATCATCGCACTCCTTGGTTGCCGGCCTTCTCGGCCGTATTTTTCCCCAGGGCCGGGAAAAGGCTTAGAACGAAAAGTAGGAGCGCTGCGACCACGATTGAAGGCCCCGATGGCGTGTCGTAGTGCAGCGAGCCGAACAATCCGCCGATCACGGCGAAGGCGCCGATCAGCGAAGCCAGCACCGCCATCACCTCCGGACTGGACGAAAACCGTCGTGCGGTCGCCGCTGGAATGATCAGGAGCGAGGTGATCAGCATGATGCCGACGATCTTCATGGCGATCGCGATGACCAGCGCCATCAGCAGCATGAAGAAAAGCCGCGCCCGCGCCGGTTTCATGCCTTCGGCCTCCGCCACGTCCTCGCTGACCGTCGACGCGATCAGCGGACGCCATAGAAAGGCAAGCGCTGTGAGCACCACCGCGCCGCCGCCCCAGATGAGCCCGATGTCGCCTGGTGTGACCGCCAGGATATCGCCGAACAGGAAGGCGATGAGATCGATCCGCACCCAGGTCATGAAGGCGACGAGCACCAGACCGATCGCGAGGGCGGAATGGGAAAGGATGCCGAGCAGCGCATCGGCCGAAAGCGATTGGCGCCGCTGCAGCATCAGAAGGAGCAGGGAAACCGCGACCGCAACCCCGAAAACCGTGACCAGCAGGTTGATCCCGAAGAAAAGCGACAGCGCGACACCCAGCAATGCCGAATGCGCCATGGTGTCGCCGAAATAGGCCATCCGCCGCCAGACGACGAAACAGCCGAGCGGTCCGGCGGTCAATGCCACACCGACGCCTGCCAGCAGTGCGCGGGTGAAGAAATCGTCAAGCACGATCGCTCCTCCCGTCTGCGGTGGGCGCATGGTGGGCGTGATCATGTCCGACATGGCCATGTTGATGGTGATCATGGCTATGATCGTGATGGTGGTCGTGAGCGTCGTGGTGGTGTCCGTCGTCCGGATGGCAGTGATCGGTGATCGAGCCGTCCCCGTGCATGACGCGACCATCCGGCAGGTGGGTGTGGTCGTGATGATGGCTGTAGACCGCCAGCGAGCGGGAGTGACCACCGAAGAGCTTCAGATAGTCGGCGCTCTGGCTGACGACCTCCGGCGTCCCGCGGCAGCAGACATGGCCGTTCAGGCAGATCACTGTATCCGTACCGGCCATGACCATGTGCAGGTCGTGCGAGATCATCAGGATACCGCAGCCGGTCGAATTGCGGATCTCGCGGATCAGTTCGTAAAGGGCGCTCTCACCCGCGAAATCGACGCCCTGCACAGGCTCGTCCAATACCATGAGATCCGGCTTCCGGGCGATCGCACGGGCAAGCAAAGCCCGCTGGAATTCGCCTCCCGAGAGATGACGGACCTCGGCATCGACCAGATGCGGAATGCCGGTCGCCTTCAGCGCGGCAGCCAATTCGATATCGGGAAGCGGCCCGGTCAGCCGCATCAGGCGGCGTACCGAAAGCGGCATGGTCCAGTCGATCGCCAGTTTCTGCGGCACATAACCGATCCGCAGGCCCTGCCTCCGGTCAACGGCACCTTCGTTGGGCCGCAGCACGCCGATCGCCAGCTTTGCCGTGGTCGACTTGCCGGCCCCATTTGGGCCTATCAGCGTCACCACCTCGCCGCGGCGGATCGAGAAGTCGATGCCGCGGACAAGCCAGCGGCCGTCGCGTAGAAGCCCGGCATTCGTCAGCGATACCAGCCGGTTCTCGGATTGGGCGCCCAGGGCCCGATCGGTCATCAGCATGTTTTTCCAAAAATCCTGTTGTCAGCCCTCATGGCACACGTTATAGCATAACGCAATTGATGTAATAACATTACACATCAAAACAAGGAAGCATGTCATGAAATTTGCCGCCGCCCTTCTTTTGTCTTCCGCCGCCCTGGTGAACGCACCGAGCGCCTTCGCCGCGCCGGATGTCGTGGTTTCCATCAAGCCGATCCACTCTCTCGTGGCGTCCATCATGAAAGGTGTCGGCGAACCGAAGCTCATCGTGGAGGGTGCGACCTCCCCGCATACCTTTACCATGAAGCCGTCCAATGCGCGGACGCTGGAGAATGCCGACCTGGTGTTCTGGGTTGGTCACGGCATGGAGGCATTCATGGAAAAGCCCCTCGAGGCTCTGGCGTCGAAGGCTAAGGTCGCAACGCTGGAAGACGCACCGGGACTGGAGAAGCTGCCGTTCCGCGAGGGCGGCGCGTTCGAGGCCCATGACGACGGAGACGAGGTTGAGGAACGCGGGCATGCAGGCGAAGATCACGCAGATCACGACGCCGAACACCATGCGGAAGGTCACGAGGATCATGACCATGAAGGATACGACACTCACTTGTGGCTCGACCCGATGAACGCCAAGGCGATCGCCGCCGAAATCGCCAAGGTGCTGGTTTCTGCCGACCCGGCCAATGCCGCGACCTATCAGGCCAACGGTGCCGCCTTGATGAAGGACCTGGACGCGCTGGACGCGGAACTGAAAACGGCGCTTGCACCCGTGAAGGACAAGCCCTTCGTCGTTTTCCATGATGCCTATCAGTATTTCGAACATCGTTACGGCGTGGCCGTCGCGGGTTCCATCACGGTAAGCCCCGAAACGATCCCGGGTGCGGAGCGCATCGGCGAGATCCACAAGAAAGTCACCGAACTCGGCGCGACCTGCGTCTTCGCCGAACCGCAGTTTGAACCGAAACTCGTGGCAGTGGTGACGGAAGGAACACCTGCCCGCTCCGGCACGCTGGATCCGGAAGCCGCGACACTGAAGGAAGGGCCGAACCTCTATTTCGAGTTGATGCGTGGGCTCGCGAGTTCCATGAAGAACTGCTTGTCACAGGGAACGTGACGGCTGTAACCACCAAGATCGCCGGACAACTTCGGCGATCACGCCAGGCCTGCGGACGCTTGAAGGCAGCATTCGCGGGCCTACGTTCTACGGGCACCAATGTGATTGCACGCTTGGAATTCCAAACGAGAGGAATCTGAGGAAAAATGCGATGCCCGAAAACGTAAAGCGTGCTCCGGCAATCGTTCGAAAGGCGTCCGCTGCTGATGTAGACTCCTTGGCCATTATAGGACCCGCAGCCTATGCCGCTAGTTACAGCTATCTGTGGGATAACGGCGCCGAGTTTGCCGGACATCTTGCCACTTTCGGCAACCGGGCCTTTGAGAAATTTCTGGAACGGACAGATACGCAACTTTGGGTGGCCGAAATAGACGGGTCCATCGTTGGATTTTTGTCGATGATCATCGGTTCCCAGAACCCAATCACCCGGGAAATCAATGGTGCCGAAATTCCAAGAATTTACCTCCTGCCCCAGGCCCAAGGTTCCGGATTGGGCAAACAACTCCATGAAGTCGCCGCCGCCGAGGCTCGTGCGAGGGAACTCAGCCACATTTGGCTAGATGTCATGGCATCCGCAGACCGCGCGAAGGCCGCTTATCTGAAATGGGGATTCTCTGTGCTGGGACCCAGAATGTTCAGCAAATCGGTCAAAGCAGGCTATGGGGATATGGTCGTGCTGATCAAATATCTGCTCTAGCGTAAACCTGCAGTCCGCCACCGCAGCTCTCCCCCGATCGGTACGCCGATCCTAAAGCACCTGGTAGACGACATAATCGAAATCGGCACTCTTTGCCCGCCCGGATGTGTCGAAGGCGAAAACGCCGGCGAATGCGCCAGTAAAAGAGCCGTGTTCGCCCCGGCCGCCTTCATCCGAAATAACCCCCGCATCCAGCACGGGACCGAGCGCCCGCCATTCTGCCGAGCCGGCGCTGTGCCAGAAGAACTGCAGTTCGTTGTCGCGGACTTCCATGGCGAGGTGGATTGGGCCCTCTGGCACGGAAACACCGCTTTCCACCGGAAAGGTCATCCGGCTGTTCGGATAGTCGCCGGGGCAGGAGAAGATCGTTACGACACGGCCAAGCTTCTCGTGGAGCGTCACGACGATCGCGTGAAACTTGTGGCGATTGTAATAATGCGTCAGGCCCGCAACCTGCTGATAGGTCTCGGCTGCGAAATCCACCGCCGTCTCCGCTCGGAACGAATGATGCTCCTGTCGGCGCGCGACGAGCGACTGTTCGAACCAGGAACCGATGCTTTCGCGACCGAAAAGCCGCAGATGGCCCGGCCGCTCGGTCAGGCTGAAAAGCCGTTCCGGGTAAGGCGTTCGCAGCCACTGGAATTCGGAAGGCAGCTTGGGGTCATCGAAGTCCCGTCTGATCCTGACAGGCCTCTCCTCGGCCACGGCCCCTGTCGGAGCCGGCACCTCGACGTCCGGGACCACGCCCCCCTGGGCCAAATAAAGCCAGTCATCCTCCCAGATGCACTTCTGCAGCGCCGTTTCGCGGCCAAGGGTGCAGCGCCGCTGCGGCGGAAGCGGACGGCCGCAGAGATGGGTGTGATAGGCCTCACCATCCGGCGTTTCCACATACTGCCCATGCCCTGCCCGCTGAAGAGCAGCTTTCGGATGATCCTTCGACGTGATCAGATGGGTCTGCGGATGCATCTCATAGGGACCGTCGATCGTGCGCGAGCGGGCCATGGTCACGGCGTGGCTATAGCCCGTGCCACCCTCGGCGGTCGTCAGATAGTACCAGCCGTTACGCTTGAAGAGATGTGGGCCTTCAACCAGGCCAAGCGGACTGCCGGCGAAGATGTTCCTGATCGGCCCCTTTAGCGCCTTCGTCCCCGGGTCCCATTCCTGCAGCAGGATGCCATCGAAGGCCGGGTGCTTCGGCGCGCCGCCATAGCTCTCGGTCCGGTGGTTCCATTGCATGTTGAGGAACCACTTGCGCCCGTCGTCGTCATGGAAGAGCGACGGATCGAAACCCGACGAATTGACATAGACCGGATCGGACCATTCACCCTCGATGGTCGGCGAGCTCACGATGTAATTGTGTGCATCCTTGAAGTTGCCGTCGAGCCGCTTGACGTCCGTGTAGACCAGCCAGAACAAACCGTCGGCATAGGAAAGACATGGCGCCCAGATGCCGCAACTGTCCGGATTGCCGCGCATGTCGAGCTGGCTCGCGCGCTCAAGCGGCCGGCGTACCAGCGTCCAGTTCGCCAGATCCCGCGAGTGATGGATCTGCACGCCCGGATACCACTCGAATGTCGAGGTCGCGATGTAATAATCCTCCCCGACACGGCAGATGGACGGATCGGGATTAAAGCCCGGCAGGATCGGATTGCGGATCATGTCTTTTTCCAACGACACAGGGGGATAAGCCCGGCGGGCGGGCCGCCGGGCGCTGTTTCATTCACTTGTTGCGGGATGGCCCCTGGCGCTCCGCCGAAGCCGCCCAGAGATTGATATCCGCATCCTTTGCAAAAGTATCGATTTCGGCCAGCTCCTGTGGCGTGAAATCGGGCTTTTCCAGCGCCTTGACGCAATCTTCGACCTGCTCGGGACGGCTGGCGCCGATCAGCGCGGTGGTAACCCGTCCGCCGCGCAGGGCCCAGGCAAGCGCCATCTGGGCAAGCGTCTGGCCACGTTTTTCGGCGATGGCGTTCAAGCCGCGAAGATTCCCGATATTTCTTTCGTTCAGAAATTCCGACCGTAGCGATTTGCCCTGGGCCGCTCGGCTGCCCTCCGGAATGCCGCCGAGATATTTCGACGTCAACATGCCCTGCGCCAGGGGCGAGAAGACGATCGAGCCGATGCCGAGATCTTCGATCGCATCGAGAAGGCCGTCTTCCTCGATCCAACGGTTGATCATGGAATAGCTGGGCTGATGGATGAGAATGGGCGTGCCGAGCTGCTCGAGGATTGCCGCAGCCTCGCGGGTGCGCCTGGAGTTGTAGGAGGAAATCCCGACGTAGAGCGCCCTGCCCGACCGGACGATATGGTCCAGCGCGCCGCAGGTTTCTTCGAGCGGCGTATCGGGATCGAAGCGGTGCGAATAGAAGATGTCGACATAATCGAGACCCATCCGCTTCAGGCTCTGGTCGCAGGAGGCGATCAGATATTTGCGGCTACCCCATTCTCCATAGGGACCGGGCCACATGTTGTAGCCGGCTTTGGACGAAATGATCAGCTCGTCGCGATAGCCCCTGAAGTCCTCCCGCAGGATCTGGCCGAAGGCTGTCTCGGCACTGCCCGGTTTCGGGCCGTAGTTGTTGGCGAGATCGAAATGAGTAATGCCGAGATCGAAGGCCCTTCGGCAGATCGCGACCTTCCGCTCATGCGGGGTATCGTCGCCGAAATTGTGCCAGAGGCCGAGCGAGATCGCCGGTAGCTGCAGGCCGGAACGGCCGCAGCGGTTGTATTTCATCTTGGAATAGCGGTCTTCCGCCGGTTGCCAGGCCATGACGCCCTCCTCATGTCTTGGATGGACGCGGGCGCGAACGGCCCGCGTCAAACACATAGCGGATCAGCGCAGAAGCGCCAGTGCCTCGTTGATGCCGAGAGCCGCGGGCTGGGTGCAGGTGGTGGACAGTTCGATGAAGCGGCCCTCCTCGCCGGACTTGAGAATCGAGGTCATCACATCCACGCCATGCAGTGTCCGCTCGAGCGAGCAACGGGCATCGCGACCCTCGATGATGGCGATCGCCATATCCGCAAGACCTGCCGTGCGGTAATTGGCACGCGGCCCCTGGGGGCTTTCCTGGTTCAGGACGCCGAAGGGATGGTCCCAGTCCTCCAGGGGCTGGATATCCTTGTTGCGCCCGCTTGCCTCGACCACGCCGCCGAAGAAATTCGGATCGGGGACGAAAAGCGAACCCTCAGTGCCGTAGAGCTCCATATTCGCATGGCGATGCGACCAGACATCCCAGCTGGCCGAGAGCGTGATCGTAGCGCCGCTGACAAATTCGAGGAGTGCGTGGATGGTGGTCGGTGTTTCGACCGGGATCACCTGGCCTTTCAGCGGCTCGCTGGTGATCGTCCGCGTTGGGCTTGCCATGGAGGTCAGCGCCCCGACGCGCTTCACCGGACCAATCAGATTGATCAGGTTGGCAATGTAATAGGGTCCGAGGTCGAGGATCGGCCCGCCGCCTTCCAGAAAGAAGAAGCCCGGATTGGGATGCCACATCTCCATGCCGGGGCTCATGACATGGCAGGTCCCGGACGTGATGCGGCCGATGCCGCCCTCGTCGATATATTTACGGGCAAGTTGATGCGAACCGCCGAGGAATGTGTCCGGGGCGCAGCCGACCGAGAGGCCTTTTTCCCTGGCGAGCGCCTGGAGCGCCTTGCCCTCCTCAAGCGTCACCGTCAACGGCTTTTCGGAATAGACGTGCTTGCCAGCTTCCAGGATCGCCTTGGAAACGGAAAAATGCGCAGCCGGGATCGTCAGGTTGACGATCACGTCCAACTCGTCATTGGCCAGCAGATCTGAGATCGACTGCGCCTTGACGCCGTATTCTTCCGCTCGAGCCTCCGCCGTCTCGTCGTTGAGATCAGCGCAGGCCAGCACTTTCAGGCCTTTGAAAAGCGGCGCCAGCTTGAAATAGGTCGTGGAAATATTGCCGCATCCCATGATGCCGACGCCAAGTTCCTTGGGCATGAAAAACTCCGAAATCTCAGTGATCAATAGGTCTTGAAGGAGGCGATGGACCGCGTCAGCAGCCGGTCGATATCCTTCGGATTGTCGTGTTCGAGGACGTAGTGCTTGGCCGGGGTCTTCCTTAGCGCTGCCGCCAGATCCTTCCACGGCACGGTGCCGTGACCGACATCGGCCCAACCGTCCTCATCCGTATTCTCGCCGGCCGGAGCGATGTCCTTGACATGCACGGCGGTAATCCGATCACCGTGACGCTCGATCCAGGCAAAGGGGTCGGCGCCGCCGCGGATGACCCAGGCGATATCAGCTTCCCAGGCGAGGTCAGGACCGCCGGCGAAGATTTCCTCCTGCGGCGTCGAGCCATCGGGAAGCGCCTTGAATTCGAAGTCGTGGTTATGCCAGCCGAAGACGTAGCCGGCATCCTGATAACGCTTGCCGGCCTCCTGAAGACGCTTGCCGAAGGCGAACCAGCCCGCGGCGTCCGCCGGCCGCTGATCGGGCAGAAGATAGGGGCAGTAGATCGCTTCCATGCCAAGCGTCTTGGCGATCAGCAGCGCTTGCTGCGGCTCCTTTTCGAGAAGATCGAGGCCGAAGTGGCCGGTGGGCATGGTGAGCCCGTTGGCATCGAGATCGGCCCGCAAGGCCTTGAGCGACAGCTCGTCCATGGTGGCGTAAATGCCGCCGTAACCCTCGACTTCCGCATACCCCGCTGCGGCGACCTTTTTCAAAGTTTCGGACAGTGGCGGAAAGTTGCGGGCGCAATAAAGCTGGAAACCAAGTTTCGTCATGGTGATCCTCCTTGAGAAGAGCGTCAGCCTGCCGTCTGGCAGGAATGGAGATCGTAGATACGGAAATTCGGGATCGCGTCCGTCCGTGCGGCGGGCGTGAAGGTGATCCGGCGGCTTTCGCCGGCAGCAAGGTCGAAGGCATTGTCGGAATAGCGGCCGGCCGTATCGCTTTCGATCAATACGAAAAGCGCAAGCCCCTTCGCCTGTACGAGAAGATCGATCGCGCCGTCACCGGCAGGAGACATGGAGAACTCAAGGCCCGCCGGCTCCAGGTCGAGGGCTTTGTAGGTGCCGTGGACATAGTGCCCCTCTCCGCCCATCCCGTTGGATGCGGTAAAGGTCCAGGCCATGATTGAGTTCTCCGGCAGATCTGAAACCGGCAGCCTCAAAGCCGTTACCGCAGAGTCCGGCGTACAGACGGCTTCGATGCTCTTGAGCAGCTTGCGCTCGCCCGAAAGCGTCAGCAGGGAAAGATTGATGGTGACCGTGATATCGGCAGGCGTGTCGTTGACCAGCGAAATCTGGATATCCTTGCCATCTTGGGATGGAATTGCAGCCACCGCAACCGGCTGGAAGAAGCGCCGGGCCATGTAGTGCAGCACTTTCCAGCTGCCGCCATAGTCAAGGCTCGACCAGGAGGCGACCGGCCAGGTGTCATTGAGCTGCCAATAGAGCGTGCCCATGCAATGGGGCTTCAAGGACCGCCAGTAATCGACTGCCGTCTTGATCGCCACGCCCTGTTGCACCTGGCTCAGATAGACGAAGTTCGGAAAATCCTTCGGGAAGCGGAAATTGCGGAACATCGTGCCGGCGATGCGCTCGTTGCCGCCGACATTCTTCTGGTGGTGCTCCATCACCGGCGACGCGATGTTCATGTCCTTGCTCGCCGCATAGGTCTCGATGACTGGCAACGAGGTATAGGACTGGAAACCAAATTCGGAGCAGAAACGGGGACGGACCGAACGGTAATTGTCGAACGGCTTGTTCTCGTGCCAGACCGACCAGTAATGCATGTCTCCCGACCCGTCCGCATGCCATGCATCGCCATAATCGAGGTAGCCGGAGGCCGGGCTCGAGGGCCACCAGATGGCTTCCGGAGCCGCCTTCTTCAGTGCCTGCTCGATCACCCGGTTCAAACGGTCATAAGAAACCAGATAACGATCCCGGTTTTCGAGAGACTCCTTGAACCAGTTGAGCGCGCCGACCAGTTCGTTATCGCCGCACCAGACGACGATCGATGGATGCGAGATCAGGCGCCGCACCTGGTAATCCACCTCCGCCTCGGCATTTTCGAGGAAATCGGGCGTGGATGGATAAAGATTGCAGGCGAACTGAAAGTCCTGCCAGACCATCAAGCCGAGCCGGTCGCAGAGATCGTAGAACCAGTCGGCTTCATAGAACCCGCCGCCCCAGACGCGAAGCATGTTCATGTTCGCGTCGACCGCCGATTGCAACAGATCCTCGGTCTTTTGGGGACTGGTCAACGAAAACAGCGCATCAGCCGGAATCCAGTTCGCACCGCGGCAGAAGATCTCGCGGCCGTTGATGCGGAAGGCGAAGCGACTGCCGGCCTCGTCGGGATCGGTGAGGAGTTCGACGGTCCGTAGGCCGATTTGGCGGGTGACAGTCTCGCCAGGAATATCCACCGTCAGCGTGTAAAGATGCTGATCGCCGCTGCCCGCCGGCCACCAGAGTTTCGGGCTTTCGATCTCGAAGACATGGTGGACAATCGTCTCGCCAGCCTCGATACCGCAATCGAGCCGCACCCGGTCCCCCTCGAGCTCGAAATGCACCGGTACGATGCCGGGATCTTTTGCGTAAAGCGTCAGAGCGACGTGAAGCTCGACCTTGCCTTCACCGTGTCTCTGCCTGGTGACGATATGTTCGATGCGAGCCGTATCGAGCTTGTTCAGCGAGATTTCGCCATAGAGGCCGAGCGGCGCGAGTGCGATATTCCAATCCCAGCCGAAATGGCATTGCGGCTTGCGCAGCATATTGCCGTTCGGGATCGGGCAGTTTCCCGTCGAATACGGAATATAGAAGGGTTGGCGCGCTTGACGCTCGGCCGCAGCTTCTATGTTCGAATGGAAGTGGATGCGGATCGTATTTTCGCCGGGCTGAAGGGCCGACGAAACATCCGGCCGGTAGCGCCGGAAGCAATTGTCGGCCGAAAGTACCGGGACATCGTTTACAAAGACGATGGCGACCGTATCGAGATCGGTGATGTCGAGATACCAGCTGCCGTCCGGATCATCGACGATGAACTGCCGCTCAATCACCCAGTCCTGATGCGCCACCCACTGTACGTCGTTCTCGTTGCGGCCAAAATAGGGGTCGGGAATGATGCCGGCCGCCTTCAGCGCGCTGTGAACGTCGCCCGGGATCTGCATCTCGGTGCGGTGCGCTCCGTCGGCGGACGCAAGCTGCCAGGAGCCGGAAAGGTCTAGGGAAGATTCCATTGGCTCTGCTCAGATGCGGTCTTCTGTCTCGGCGTCGAAAAGTGAGGCCATCGTCATATCGAAAGCAAGCCGGACCCTGGTGCCGACGGCATAACGGCGAGCGCCGCCGATGCGCACCGACATGGTATGGCCCGCATGTTTGAGCCAGAGAAGGTTGTCGGCGCCCATCGGCTCCTCGATGTCGACTACCGCCTCGTGGACCTCGCCACCCTGAATGTCGCCATCCACCTTGATATGCTCGGGCCGGACGCCCAAAATTACCTTGCGCCCTGCCCTCAGCGGCCCCGACGCATCGTAACCGTCGAGCGAGAAGCTGACGTCGTTCGTTCTGAAAACGATGCGGCCGCCCTCATCCACCAATTCTCCGGTCAGGAAGTTCATCGACGGCGAGCCGATGAAGCCAGCCACGAACCGGTTTCTGGGCCGGTTGTAGATGATCACCGGGTCATCAAGCTGTTGAATCACACCGCTCTTCATGATCGCAATCCGGTCGGCGAGCGTCAGCGCCTCGATCTGGTCGTGCGTCACATAGATCATCGTGTTCTTGAGCGACTGGTGCAGACGCTTGATTTCGACACGCAGTTCCGAGCGCAGCTTGGCGTCGAGGTTCGACAGCGGTTCATCGAACAGGAATACGTCGACGTCGCGCACCAGCGCCCGCCCGATCGCCACACGCTGGCGCTGGCCGCCGGAAAGTTCGGCCGGCTTGCGCTTCAGGAGCGGCTCGATCTGCAGGATGCCGGCAGCGCGCGCGACGCGGCGATCGATCTCCTCCTTCGGGACTTTCGCCACTTGAAGACCGAAGGAAAGGTTCTTCTCCACTGTCATCTGCGGATAGAGTGCATAAGACTGGAAAACCATGCCGATGCCGCGGTCCTTGGGCTCTTCCCAGGTGACGTTCCGGTCCTTGATGAAGATCTGGCCTTCGGTCGGTTCGAGAAGCCCCGCAATACAATTGAGCAGCGTTGACTTGCCGCAGCCGGAAGACCCGAGCAACACCAGGAACTCGCCATCGCGAATGTCGAGATTGAGGTTCTCGAGAACCTTCACCGAGCCGAAAGAAAGCGACAGATCGCGAATGGAGACGCTGCTCTGCTTGCCGATGGAAACCATATTGTGCATCAGGCTTACCCTTTGACTGCGCCGGCGGCGATACCGCGAACGAAAAGCCGGCCGGACAGGAAATAGACGATGAGCGGAACGGCACCCGTCAAAAGCGTCGCCGCCATGTTGACGTTGTATTCCTTCACGCCCTGAACCGAATTGACGATGTTGTTGAGCTGAACGGTCATCGGATAGGTGTCCGGCCGGGTGAAGACGACCCCGAACAGGAAGTCGTTCCAGATACCGGTGACCTGCAGGATCATCGCGACCACGAAGATCGGCAGCGACATGGGGAGCATGATCCGGAAATAGATCTGCCAGAACCCGGCCCCGTCGATACGCGCCGCCTTGAACAACTCCACCGGAAGCGAGGCGAAATAGTTCCGGAAAAGCAGCGTCAGGATCGGCATGCCGAAGATCGTGTGGACGATGACGAGCCCCGTAAGTGTGCCGTAGATCCCCAACTCCCTGAGAACGATGACGATCGGATAGATCATCACCTGATAGGGAATGAAGGCGCCGATGATGAGGATCGAGAAGAACAGCTCCGCTCCCTTGAACCGCCAGTTGGCGAGCGCATACCCGCTGACCGAGGCAACCGCGATCGAAACGACCACGGAAGGCACGAGGATGCGTACGGAATTCCAGAATCCTCGGGACAGACCGTCGCAGTTGAGCCCGGTGCAGGCCTGCGCCCAGGCCTTCACCCAAGGCTCGAAGGTAATCTCCATCGGCGGCGAGAAGATGTTGCCGAGACGGACCTCGGGCATGCCCTTGAGCGAGGTGACGACCATCACGTAAAGCGGCAGCAGGTAATAGAGCGCTGCGACGGTGAGGGTCCCGTAAAGCACGATATTGCGGGTCGACAGCATGCGGCGCGGCTTACGGCCGCTCGGGCCGGAGGCAAGGCGGGAAGAAACCGCGTCAAAACCCGCGGCGGTCGTGTTGAGGGTGCTGATATTAGCCACGCTTGCGTCCTCCGAACTCGAGGTAGGCCCACGGGACCACGATGATAGCGACGGTCAGCAGCATCATCGTCGAGGCGGCAAAGCCCTGACCGAGGTTCTGGGCCTGGAACATGTAGTCGTAGACGTATTTTGCCGGGACTTCGGAAGCGTTGCCGGGACCGCCGCTGGTCTGTGCGACCACGAGGTCGTAAACCTTGACGATGCCGCTCGCGATGATGACGAGCGTGGTGATGAATACCGGGCGCATCATAGGAATGATGATAAGAAGATAGGTCTTCCACATCGGAATGCCGTCGACGCGCGCCGCCTTCCAGATGTCCTCGTCGATGCCGCGCAAACCGGCCAGCATCAGGCACATGACGAGCCCCGTACCCTGCCAGAGAGCGGCGATCAGGATGCCATAGATGACGATGTCGGGATCATAGAGCGGATCGAAGGCGAACGAGGTCCAGCCAAGCGAGCGGATGACGGATTGAATACCGAATTCAGGGTTGAGTACCCACTGCCAAACCAGCCCTGTAACGATGAAGGAAAGCGCGAAGGGGTAGAGAAAGATCGTCCGGAAGGCGTTCTCGAACCGAATCTTTTGATCCATCAGCGCCGCCAGCAGAAAGCCGATGACCAGGCTAAAGATCAGCGAAAGGATGCCATAGATGGCAAGGTTCTGGATCGAGATGATCCAGCGGGACGATGCCCAAAGACGTTCGTATTGATCGAGGCCCACGAAGTTGAGCCGTGGCAGAAGCCTGGAATTCGTAAAGGAATAAAACACCGTCCAGAGTGTGCCGCCGAGGAAGATCACCAGGGCGACAAGCATCATCGGGATGGAAGCGATCTTCGCATTGAGGTTGCGGAAGAGCTGGTTGGGTCGGCCGGTCGGAGCATGTGCCGCCATGGTCTCTCCTCTCCAGGGAATGAACCGTTTCCTGAAAACAAATCCTCGTTCCGGCCCCGTATGCTACGGGGCCGGTTTCCGGGGCATCCGGGAGGAAATCAATCCGCCGAGCCGATGATATCCGCGAAGCGCTTCTGCGCAGCTTCCGGAGTGATCGAGGCATTGGCGAAGAATTCGGACATCAGGTCTTCCTTCTGCTTCTGCGTATCGGCCGAAACGAGCTGATCGACGCTCTTGATGATATTGCCCTTGCCGAGGATCTCGAGACCCTTTTTCATGCAGTCATTGGCAGCGGCGAGATCGACGTCGCTGCGAATAGGAAGAGAGCCCTTTTTAAGGTTGAACGCGACCTGCGTTTTTGGATCCACGATTGCCGCAGCGAGGATATCCTGAGCCTTGGACTTCTCTTCATCCTTCAGCAGCGGGAAATAGAATGCATCGCCGCCGGTCGTCAGATACTCGTTGAGACCGAGACCCGGAAGGCAGGTATAGTCCGTTCCGGCCTTCTTGCCGGCAATCTGGAACTCGCCCTGTGCCCAGTCCCCCATGATCTGACCACCAGCCTTGCCGGTCAGGACCATGTTGGTTGCCTGGTTCCAATCCTGGACATTGCTGCCCTTCGCCATGTCGCGGGCCTGGGCTGCAGCTGCGAAGATCTTTGCCATCTCCGGACCACCGGCTGTCTCGGCGTCCTTCTTGACGTAGACCGTCTCGTAAAGTTCCTTGCCACCAAGCGAGATGGTCAAGGTGTCGAACAAGCCGTTCGCCTGCCAGGCCTGACCGCCCAGCGCCAGCGGCTGGATCCCGGCCTTCTTCAAAGCAGGCGCCGCCGCAACCAGATCGTTCCAGTTCTTCGGAACATCGACGCCGGCCTTCTTGAAGGCTTCGTTAGAAAGCCACAGCCACTGCCACGAATGGATATTGATCGGCGCGCAATAGATCTTGCCGTCGATGGTGCAGGAATCAAGCAGGCTCGCCGGCTTGATGACATCCTTCCACTTGCCCTTCTCCGCAACCGCCGTGAGGTCGCGCATCAGGCCTTCCTGGACCAGTTCCTCGGCCTGACGGCCATGGTTGAACTGAGTGGCGCCCATGGGATCGCCGCCGGTGATGCGGCTGATCATGATCGGCCGCGCGGTGCTGCCGGAACCGGCGATGGCGCCATCCACCCACTTGTTGCCTGTCGCGTTGAATGCTTTTGCGAGTTCGCCAACAGCGGCAGCTTCGCCACCGGAAGTCCACCAATGGGTGACTTCCAGATCGGTGGCATAAGCAGCGCTGAACGGCAGCGTTACGGTTGCGGCAAAAGCGGCCGCCATCGCACGAATATTCATGAGTGTCCTCCCTCACTGAAACGTTGCCGTGAAAACCTAGGCCAATCGTCAGGATCGCGCAACCGCTTTTGCCAGAAAAAATTTCGGCCGCGGGATAATACATCTTAAACGTGCTGATACGGACACCTCAGCTGTGAAGGGAGCAATGCAAAAACCCCCAAAGAATAGGAGATTCTCGGAAATTTCTCGAAGCGTCTGCGGCTTTTCCCCTAGCATCTGCAAAAAATGACTTCGCACCTGCGTTGTGCAATCTACGGCGGCAGAAAACGAAATGACATCAAAAATCTTCTCGACATTTTACCTGTATCGTTTCAGTTATTGAATTCTGGTGAGGAGACAGGAAAGGGTCGCCGCCGTTTTCAGGCAAGCTTGAGCTCACTATAGTGGCCACCTGACTCGGGCAGCGACGGCAAATAATGGACGATAGCGGAAGATCAAGGACGGGCGGATCGCAGGTGGTCCGTGAACGTCCCACCTTGAAGACAATCGCCTATATGACAGGTTTGGGGATCACCACCGTGTCGCGGGCGCTCAAGGACGCTCCGGATATCGGCGCCGAGACCAAGGAACGTGTCCGTCTCGTCGCCAACCAGCTCGGCTATCAGCCGAACCGCGCCGGCGTAAGGCTGCGCACAGGTAAAACAAACGTCATCGCCCTTGTCCTGAGCATCGACGAGGAATTGATGGGCTTTACGAGCCAGCTCGTGCACGGGATTTCCGAGGTGCTCGGCGGCACCCAGTATCACCTGGTGGTGACGCCGCATTCCTTCCAGAAGGACCCGATGGTGCCCGTGCGCTACATCCTCGACACCGGCTCCGCCGACGGAGTGATCATATCCCGCATAGAGCCCGAAGACGCACGCGTGCGGCTGATGACGGAGCGGAACCTTCCTTTCGTCACCCATGGCCGCACCGATATGGGCATCGCCCACCCCTATCACGACTATGATAACGAGGCCTATGTCTATCAGGCCGTCCGGAAGCTCGTCGAAAAGGGGCGCCGGCGCATTGCCCTTCTCGCGCCGCAGAGCCGCTTTTCCTTCTACAACCATAGCCGCAACGGTTTCGAACGTGGCCTGGCGGATTTCGGGGGAACGGAAGTTCCCATGGGACGCGTGACGAGCGAGACACCGCTCGACGAGATCCGCGCCCATGCCGAGAGACTGATGCGTTCTGCCGAGCCGCCGGACGGCATTATCTCGATCAGCGGATCTTCGACGATCGCCTTGGTTGCCGGTTTGGAAGCCGCAGGCAAGAAGCTTGGCGTCGATCTCGATATGGTGTCGAAGCAGTCCGCCGAATTCCTGAACTGGATCCGCCCGGAAATCTACACGGTCAACGAGGATGTGCGGCAGTCCGGTCGCGAACTGGCCAAGGCGCTGATGGCACGCATCGACGGTGTTGCACCGGAGCTCCTCCAGAGCGTGGCGCAGCCGGTCTGGTCGAAAAGAGCGCCGAGGGACTGAGGGTTTCACCGCAGAGACGGTCGTCCCTGTCACCCCATTTGACGGCAGGAGCCACGGTTTCGTGCCATCGCCCGGCCGGCTTTCCAGTGCGAAATATCTGTGCATATATATCGCCATGGGCGACGTTACCAATACTCCCGTTTCTCGTAGCCTGCCCGCCGCTTTCTGCGGCGGAACACTGATCGGGGGAGTCGGCGGCCTGATAGGCCTTGGAGGTGCCGAATTTCGCCTGCCTCTGCCGATCGGCCTGTTCAGGTTCCCGGCACTGGAAGCCGCCATACTCAACAAGGCGATGAGCCTGGTGGTGGTCGCCACCGCGATCCCGTTCCGTAGCGGAACAGTTCCCCTCGGCGCGGTCGCCGGTCACTGACCGGTCATTCTCAACCTTCTTGCAGGAAGCGTGCTCGGCGCCTGGCTCGGTGCGGGAAGGACGACGCGCCTACGGTCGGAAACGCTGCACAAGGTCATTGCCGCCATGCTGGTCGCCATCACGGTGGTCCTTGTCCTGGAACATCAGCTGACATCCAGCCAGGCTCTGGTCACCGGGCCGGCTCAGCTCGTCGCGGGTGTGATTGCGGGCTTCATCATCGGCATCGTCGCTGCATTGCTCGGCGTAGCAGGCGGTGAACTGCTGATCCCGACGCTCGTGCTACTCTTCGGCGTGGATATCAAACTGGCGGGCAGCCTGTCCCTTGCGGTGAGCCTCCCGACCATGCTCGTCGGCTTCACCCGGTACAGCCTTGACGACAGCTTCTTCGCCATCACCAGAAACAGACTGTTCCTGATGATAATGGCGATCGGGTCGATTGCCGGCACATTTCTGGGAGGCATGCTTCTGGGTCTCGTGCCGGACGCCCTTCTGCTGCCGGCGCTGGCCTTGATCCTGCTGATTTCCGCAGTGAATGTGGGGCGGCACGCCTGACTTACCGAGTCACCGTCGCCATGCGTCGATTGCGAATGCAAAAAGCCCGCCTTACCGGCGGGCTTCGATCTGCAGGAATTGCTTTCCCGATCAGGCAAATTCAGCGAGGCCGCTACCCCATGGGCCGTGGTGCTTGTCGACGCCATCGACGCGGTCGAATCCATGCGCGCCGAAGAAGTCGCGCTGCGCCTGGATTAGATTGGCCGTGCCGCGCCCGCGGCGATAGGCATCGAAATAGGAAAGCGCCGAAGCGAGTGCCGGGGCCGGCAGGCCGGAAAGCGCCGCAAACGACACGACCCGGCGAAGAGCGCCATCGGTATCCTTCACCATCTGCGAGAAGGCCGGGGTGACGATGAGGTTCGCCACATGCGGATCCTTGGTGAAGGCCGAGGTGATTTCATCCAGGAACTGCGAGCGGATGATGCAGCCGGCGCGCCATATCTTGGCGATCGTCGGCATCGGCAGATTCCAGCCGTATTCGGCGGAAGCGGCGGCCATCACCGCAAACCCTTGGGCGTAGGCGCCGATCTTGGCCGCGAGCAGCGCATTTTCGAGATCGGCGATAAAAGCTGCCTTGTCCATTGGCGTGTCTGAAATCTTCGGGAGGCCGAAAATCTTTTCTGCCGCCACGCGTTCCTTTTTCTGCGAGGACAAAATACGGCCGGCAACAGCGGCTTCGATGGCGGTCGCCGCGACGCCCATGTTCTGGGCTTCGATGACCGACCATTTGCCGGTCCCCTTCTGGCCGGCGGCGTCAACGATCAGATCGACCATCGGCTTGCCGGAGATCGGGTCCGCGGCCTTCAGAACCTTCTCGGAGATTTCGATGAGATAGGAATTGAGGCGGCCGGTATTCCATTTGCCGAACACTTCGCCGATCTCCGTCGCGCTCATGCCGAGGCCGTCGCGCAGGATGCCGTAGATTTCGGCGATCATCTGCATGTCAGCATATTCGATGCCGTTGTGGATCGTCTTGACGAAATGGCCGGCGCCATTCTGCCCGAGCCAGGCAACACAGGGTTCGTCGTTGAATTTGGCGGAGATCGAGGTCAGGACCTTTTCGACACGCTTCCAGCTTTCCTCGGTGCCGCCGACCATGATCGACGGACCGTGCCGGGCACCCTCTTCGCCACCCGAAACACCCATGCCGATGAAGGTCAGGCCGCTATCGTTCAGATTGTCGAAGCGGCGCATCGTGTCGCGGAAATTGGCATTGCCCGCGTCGATCATGATATCGCCTGAAGACAGATAGGGTTTCAGAAGCTCCATCTGCTGGTCGACCGGATCGCCGGCCTTGATCATGATGATGATCGGCCGCGGCGGGCGGATGGAGGCGACGAAATCTTCCAAAGTCTCGCAAGGGACGATTTGCCCCTGCAGGTCACCTGCCTCGGCGTAAAACTTGCGTGTGGCCTCTGGAGAGCGGTTGAAGACGGCGATCTTGTTGCCCTTCTCGGCGATATTGAGAGAGAGGTTAGAGCCCATGACGCCGAGCCCGATAAGGCCGATTTCTGCCTGTTCCACGGATGTGCCTCCATTTGAAGATTCGCGGCTGTTGTCGCATTCAAACCTTCAAACAGCAAGGCAGGCACGACGCTAAACGATTAAATTTCCATCACACTCACCCCCCGTCGTCAGCCCATAACGTAACGATCATAGAGCGAAACGATCTTGTTTTGTTCCATCTTTCCGGGTTAATCTGGAGGGACGACGGCAAGAGACGGAGAAGGTCATGTCGATATTGCCCGCACGGATCATCCATATCAGCATCGCAAAGCCCTGGCAGGAGGTCTACGCCTTTGCCAAGAGCCCTGAAAACATGCCCCTCTGGGCATCCGGCCTCGCATCCGGCCTCACCCGGGAGGGCGAGGAATGGGTGGGAGACGGTGGTCCGATCGGGAACGTGCGCGTTCGCTTCACGCCGGACAACCCGTTCGGCATCCTCGATCATCGAGTGACGATGGAAAGCGGCCTCGTGGTGGAAAACCCCTTGCGTGTCGTGCCGAACGGAGATGGCGCCGAGGTCATGTTCACGCTCCTGAAGCGCCCCGACCTTGACGACGCTGCTTTCGAGACGGACGCCGCAACCGTTTCGAAGGACCTCGGGACGCTGAAAAGCATTTTGGAAAATAAGCAATAGGAAGGGCGTAGCCATGGGTAGCAAGGGAGCAGACCGGAAGATTGACTATGTCGAGTTTAATGTGCGCGACATAGGAAGGGCCAAGGCATTTTACGGCTCGGCATTCGGCTGGACCTTCACGGACTACGGTCCGGATTATTGCGAGTTTCAGGACGGCCGGCTGACGGGAGGTTTTGCAAATTCTGCAAACGTGAGCGCCAAGGGCGGGCCGCTTGTCATCCTCTTTGCCGACGATATAGAGGACGCGCAGGCGCGGATCGAAAAAGCCGGCGGCGTGATCCTCAAGCCGATCTTCTCTTTTCCCGGCGGACGGCGCTTTCACTTCGCCGATCCGGAAGGATACGAACTGGCCGTCTGGTCGGACAAATAGCCAGGTTAAGCGGCAGGGCGGCGGCGGCGATCAGCCGTCTCCTGCATCACCACGAGCGCGCCGAGCTTCGCTGCGCCCGAAAGACATGGCGACATTCGGCAGCGAATGACGACCGTTTGGCCGTCGATCTGGTCGGCATAGGTCAGCGAGAGATTTTCGCCCGCAAAGCACCGGTCGATACTAGCCCTGAATTCCTTCTGGAAATGATGAACGCCGACGAACTCGGCAAAATGCCGCCCTATCAGTTCTTCACGCGGCACGTCTAGGCGACGGGCATTGGTCTCGTTCGAATAAAGGATCCGGTAGCCGGAGCCGACTACCACTATACGATCGGATATCCGGTTTAAAAGCGCGTCGTTAAGAAAACCGTCAGCCAAGGCGTCCGCCAACACCGTGGCGCCGTCTGCCTCCGGATCAGTATGCTGATCCACAGACACGGGAGGATCCGTCAGCAAATAACGCTCGACCAGCATCTGTAACAGGTGGCCGGTGCGCCGTACGCAGCCCCTGTCGTCGGCCTCCTCGTTCAGGAGGTTGATCGCAAACCGGAATTGGGCCTGGATATTGGCCGGTTCTTTCTCCTGATTGGAGAAGATTGCGAGCAGAAGTGGGTCGAGCTCCCGGTCGAGAGCCGCAGTGGTGTGCGTATCGTCCCGTTCGATTGCCTGCCGCAGATCAGCATACTTGGACCAGAAAAGATCGATCAAAGCTTCCAAAAATGCACCCTCTCCCGTCTCGGAGACATGCCGGTCCTTCCCCCGAAGCTCGGCGTCTCTGCCATTCAAAGCGAATCACATTGATTCTTTTCTCAAAATCGGACCCAATTTGTGGCCGATGACTTAATACAGGAAAATCGCAGATACGGACATTGGTCTGGAAAGTAATGCGGTCATAGGGACCACTTAATCTTCCAGCGGTCGTGGTACCAGAGCCATTGCTCGGGATACTCCCGGACCCAGCTTTCCACCTTGTCATTGAGAATCTGGGCGGTGGCCTGAACATCGAGATTGCCCTTTTCGTCGCGCGGCAGTTCGATCTTTGGCTCTATCTCGAGCCGGTAGCGGTTGTCCGGCAGACGGATGCAGCGGGCGGGATAAACCTCGGCGTTGAATTGCCGGACGAGCTTGCCGAGCAGCGGGTTGGTCCTTACAGGTCTCCCGAAAAAGGTCGTTTTCAGCCCTTTGCGGAACTTTTGATCAACGAGTACCCCCACGCCGCCGCCGTGTTCGAGCCTGCGCGCCAGCGCGAAAGATGAGCCCGCATGCGAGGGCACGAGCTGGCCCATACGGCTTGCCCTAAAATCGAAGATTTTCTTTGCAATGTACGGGTTGTTCGGCGGACGGAAGAGAACCATGACTTCCAGGCCGAACGCCTTGCCCGCAACCGGCAGCAACTCGAAATTGCCGGTGTGCCCGGTAAAGACGATGAAGGGACGCGGATTGTCGCGCAGGTCGACGAAGATCGGAATGCCCGACACTTCCACCCTGCCCGGCTTCGGCCGCTCCGGGTCAAAATCGAACAACCGGTCGAGGAATACGTATTCCGCCGCTAGACGGCCCATATGTCCCCAGCTGGCGACCGCGATCTCCTGCAACTCCTCCTCGGCCTTTTCGGGATAGGCATTGCGCAGATTGGTCAGCATCAGCTTATGCCGGCTGAGCTTCGGACCGACGCGATGCGCCATGCGGTCGGCAAAGCGGATCGCGGGATCGGCGGGGAAAACTTTGAGGAGATTGAGAGCCCCGAAGGCGATCTGCGCCACCAGCCATTGCTGGAAGTTTCTGAGTGCGATCACGATACGGGTGAGGAACATCTTCACGGGGCGGCAACCTCAATCCATGCGCAGCACGATCTTGCCGAAGATCTGCCGGCTTTCCATCCGTGCCAGCGCCGTGTCGATGTCACCGAAGGTGACTTCCGTATCGATGACGGGATGTACGATGCCTTGCGCCATCTTCTGCATGGCGTCGGCCATGTTTTCCATCCGGCAGCCGAAGGAGCCAAGCAGTTTCAGCTGCTGCTGGAAGAGCATCATCAGGTTCATCTCAGTCGAGACACCAGACGTCGAGCCGCAGGTAACGAGGCGGCCGCCCCGCTTCATGCACAGCATCGAGCCGGCCCAGGTATCCTTGCCGACATGCTCGAAAACGACGTCGACGCCCTTCTTCTTGGTGAGCTTGCGAACCACACCTTCGAAGCGGTCCGTCCTGTAGTTGATGACGTGATCCGCGCCGAGCGCCTTGGCGCGCTCGATCTTGTCGTCCGAGCCTACGGTCGTGATGACGGTGCACCCCATCTTCTTGGCGAGCTGGATCGCTGCCGTGCCGATGCCCGAGCCGCCGGCATGAACAAGTATCGTCTCGCCCGGCTGGAGTTTTGCGTTGTCGAAGAGCATGTGTTCCACGGTGCCGAAAGTGACTGGGGCAAGTGCCGCGCCAACCGCATCGACACCCGGAGGCGCCGGGACCAGCAGGCGGGCGGGCAGATTCGTCTTCTCCTGCGCGAAGCCATCGAGATGGAAGCCGTGCACGCCAGATACGTTTTCGCAGAGGTTGTCGCGCCTTTCGCGGCAGGGCTTGCAGAGGCCGCAGGTGCGAGCACCGTAGATCGACACAAGCTGTCCCGGCAGGACGCTTGAGACCCCCGGGCCGATCGCCTCGACGACGCCGGAGGCTTCCGCGCCGATCGTCAATGGCATCTTGCGTTTGGCAAATGCCATACCGCGCCAGCCCCAGACGTCGATGTGGTTCAGCGCCACCGCCTTTACGCGGAGCGTCACTTCGCCCGGGCCGGGCGCGTCAGGCTCCGGAATATCGACGGCTTCAAGCTTGCGGTCATCGATCAGTTGCAGAGCGCGCATAATAGGTCTTCCTTCGCCCGGAGGCGTTAAATTCGTCAAACGTGGTTGGCGACGGTCTCTACAGCATCGGCCCCAAAATCGAAATGATTTTTGGAAGGCACGATGCGTAGATTCGAGAATTTAGAGGGCCTTTTGCGCGTCCGAGGGACGCACGGTGCTCTAGGCCGGTTCCAGCGCCATGACAAGGCTGGCGTTCTGGCCGCCGAAACCGAAGGAATTGGAAAGAACCGCCTTCGGCCGAGCATTGCGCTTCGTATTCGGCACCACATCGAGCACGATCGTCGGATCGGGATTGGTGTAGTTGATGGTGGGCGGCAGCGTGCCGGTCAGCATCGTCTGGAACGAAAAGACGGCTTCGACGGCGCCGGCAGCCGTCAGGGTATGGCCGATCATCGATTTGTTCGAGGAAACCGGGATGTCCTTCAACCTGTCGCCGAAAACGGCGAGCATGGCGCCATATTCCATCTTGTCGTTTTCCGGCGTCGACGTGCCATGCGCATTGATATAGCCGATCCCGCCCTCGTCCATGCCGGCGTCGGCGAGCGCAGCGCGGATGGTGGCGATCGCCGGGCCGCCGTCCGGCGAGGATCGGGTGCGATGAAAATGATCCGCCTTCTCGCCGCAGCCCTTCATGATGCCAAGCACCTTTGCACCGCGGGCAACCGCCGACTCGAGCGATTCCAGCACCAGCGTCGCGGCACCTTCCGCGATGACGAAGCCGTCCCGGTCCTTGCTGAACGGTTTCGATGCCTTCTCCGGCGGATCGTTCTGCGTCGACAGCGCCGACAGCAACGAGAACCGGATCAGCGCTTCGGCACTGACCGATCCGTCTGTAGCAACAGTGAGTGCGCGATCTGTGCGCCCCTGGCGGATTGCTTCGACGCCGAGCTGGATCGCAGTCGCTCCCGACGCACAGGCCGTCGATAGCGTCACCGGCAGGCCGCGCGTGCCGAATGTGTCGGCAAGGCGTTCCGAGATGGAGCCGAACTGTACCGCTTCGAGAAAGACCGGATCGGGGCGCTCCCGCATCGCCGCCAGGAAGCGATCATAAGCATCGCCTTCCGCCTTTGATGGCGGTGCGCGATCCGCAAGCGCGAAACGGTCGCTCCATTCGGGTTCGACCGGCGGCGCAGCCAGGAAAAGCGGGCCTTCGAAATCGCCCGAAAGCCCAGCCTGCGCGAGCGCTTCGGCGGTGGTTTCGCGGGCAAAGGCGAAAGAGCGCTCGACGGAATTTTCAGCCGGCACCGCGATGAAATCAACCGTGCCGCTGATCCTCGTCGAGAGCTTCTCAGTCGGGAAGCGGGTGATCTTATGGATGCCGGACGTCCCCGAGGTGAGCGCTGCCCAATTGTCCTGCAGCCCTTGGCCGAGCGAGGTAATGACGCCCATGCCGGTGACCGCGACGATCGGGCGGCCGAGATGATCCTTGAAGCGATTGTCGCTCATAAAGCTCTCCTTCACGCTTCGGAAGAAAGGACCGCTAGGCCCTCGCCGCGCGTGTAACCGACCGTCGTCACCACCGCATGTTTAACGGCCGCCGTCATCGGTTTTTCGTTCTGCGCATCGAATGTAGGAACGCACGCGGCGCCATCCAAGCTGAGTGCGGCGAGCGCCAGGCCAAGGGGGAACTGCGCTTCCATCCCATGGCCGGTGACGCCGCCGAACGCTCGAACCGGAGCGCCCGGAAATTCCTTGTCCAGCACCGCTCTTTCGCGAGCTGCAAGGTCAACGATACCACTCGTGCCCGAGAAGACGATCGTATCTTTTGCAGAAAGACCGGATGCGTGGCCGGCCAGACGGGCAAGACGCTTTTCGAGCCTGCCCTCGTCGCGCTGGCCGCGATCGCCCTCGATCGCGTCGATCACCGCATAGATATGGGCGCCCCGCGCCTTGGCATGCGCACGCGATTCCAGCACCAGGAAAGCGCCGACCGACCCCATGATCATGCCGCCGCCGTTATCGGCCGAGCGTGACCAGATGGGATGCCAATCGCCTGTCGCATGCGCCCGGATACCCTCGACGAGAAGGATGATGTCAGCGCGCTCGGCAACAAAGGCGCCACCGACGAGGCTGTGGCTCGACTGGCCGGATCTGATTCGGTGAAAGGCCGTCTCGACGGCTGAAATACCAGCCGACTCTTCACCCATGAAGGTCCGCGACGAACCGGTAACCTTGTGGACAATCGAGATATTGCCGGCAACCAGATTGGAAAGCTGGGCAAGAAACAGCGTCGGGCGCAGCTCCGTGGTAAGCTTCTCGTTCAAAAGCATTTCTCGGTCGTTGCGCTTCAACGCCTCGTCGACGATCAGCGAATCGACCTTGATGTCGCGCTCGCCGCCGCCCGCGGCGACGATCATGTCCATCGAGGCACAGGCGTCGGCATCCGTCTTCAGGCCCGCATCGTCGAGAGCGAGGCCCGCGGAAAATACGCCGAGCCGCTGCCAGTTCTCCATCTGCCGCTGATCACCTCGCTTCGGGATCTGCGTCGACCAGTCGATTTCGGGCATCGGGTGGATCGGATAAGGAGAAAACCGCTCGGTCTCGACTTTCGGGATTCCAGCTTCCGCCGCCGAAAGCAGGGCGACATGCGGCTCCTTGCCGACGCCCTGGCAGGTGACAATCCCGATCCCGGTAATCACGACATCATTGTCAGACTTCATCATGTCCTCTTTGCCCGCCGTCTCGACGGCCGGGCTTTAAGCGCTGGCGGCGATCGCAGCTATCAAGCCGACTTCTTCCGCACGTTTGCGGATGATCGGCGCCAGCGGAATCTCGCTGAAGGGCATGGTGCGCAGTTTCAGCTGCGCGTCACAGACCTTTTTTCCGCCGCTGGAAATCTTTGCTTTCGTAACGGCGTAGCCGGAGCCCTCATGCTCCAGAAGCGCCTCGATGTCGAGCACCGCATCCGGCTCAACAAAGGTGCGCATCTTGGCGCCGTCGACCGACATCAGGAACGGCATCGCCGCAAAATCGGAGGCAGCAAGAACGAGGAATCCGGAGGCCTGCGCCATGGTTTCGATCAGCAGAACGCCGGGCACCAACGGCATGCCGGGAAAATGGCCCTCGAAGACGGGGCTCTTTGCCGGCACGACCGATTGCGCCTTCAATACCTTGGTCCCGAGATCGACCGCTTCGATGCGGTCGATCATCTGGAAATATTCGAGCAACATAAGATTGCCGGCGGCCTATCAGGCCTTTGCCGCCCTCAGCTCGTCGATCTTTGCGCAGAGGTTCTTGAGGACGAAGTATTCTTCCGTCGAAACCTTGCCCTCGTTGACTTCCTGGGTCCACTGTTCCAGCGGAATCTTGATGCCGAATTCCTTGTCAATCGCGAAGACGATATCCAGAAAGTCGAGGCTGTCGATGCCGAGGTCATCGATGGTATGGCTTTCCGGCGTGATCGTTTCACGATCGATTTCGCTGGTTTCAGCGATGATGTCGGCAACTTTGTCGAATGTAGCAGTCACGCCCATGTCCTCTGAAGAATATCAAAATCAAGGTTCCACATAGGGAAATCGATACCAAATGCCAATGGCTTCGTTTTTCAAGCACGAATTTGCATGGGAACTGTTGCCTAAACAGCAATTGCCGGGCGGCCCTCGACCAGTGCAGCGCGGATGACCTCGAGCACCGCATCGGACCGAACGAAAGTGCAGACCGATTGGCTGGGATGGCCGTCCCAGGGCGTTCCGACGAATCTGCGGCCGCTATCCGGTGCCTGGATCGTTGCGCCATCGGCAATGCCGCCCGAAACCACCCGGACCGGTCCGGTGCGGACGGTGAAGAGGTCCGGCCGGACCAGATAAACGCAGGCTGTGCTGTCATGAACCGCCATCCCGGAGACCCCGGCACGGCTTCGATAGAAATCGATGTAATATTGCGAAAGATCGGAGAGAAGCTGCAGCGATCTCTCCCCCGATTTCACCATATGGGCGAGATAATCCGCCGACATGATCGTCTTCATGGTCACGTCGAGCCCGACGATGGTGACTTTCCATGGCGCGGTGAAGAGAATATCCGCCGCTTCCGGATCGCCGTGGATATTCGCTTCCGCTGCCGGGGTGACATTGCCGCCGACGTCGAAGGCGCCGCCCATGACGACGACTTCCTTGACCAGCTGAGCGATCTCCGGATCCGCCCGCAGAGCCAATGCCAGGTTGGTCATGCGTCCCACCGCGATCAGCGTGATTTCCCCCGGATTGGCACGAACCGTCTCAATGATAAACCGATGCGCCGGACGCGAATCGAGCGGCCAATCGATCACCTGCGGCACGCCGATATTGCCGAGGCCATCGGCACCATGGACAATCGATGCTGCGCGATCGTCGGTGCGGGACAGATCGATCGTCTTGTCGGCGCCTTTCGAAATAGGGGCGGAGATCCCCCACTCCCGATGCAGAAACTGCGCATTGCGAGTAGTGAGGTCGAGCGGCACGTTGCCGAAGACCGTCGTCACGCCTAAAAGATCGATCTCCGGATGCCGATGCAGAAAGAGCAGTGCCATCGCGTCGTCGACGCCGGGATCCGTGTCGAAAATGACCTTATGCATGTGCTTCATCCCTATCTTCGGCAGCTTTCAAGGCCGCGCACAATAGCGCCAAACGCTCGAAGAGCAATCCCGCTTTGGGCATGGCTGTTCTCCGGAAGCCCTCCTTGAACCGATCCTCATCAGGGGCGATAAGCGCCTCGTCATTCACATCTCCCTCCGCCGATCGAGTCCACTCTTGAACGACCTCGCCACGCATCTTGTTCTTCTGCTCTTTCTCGCATCCTTCTTCGCCGGTTTTGTCGATTCCATCGCCGGTGGCGGCGGGCTGATCACCATCCCGACAATGCTGATCGCAGGGATCCCGCCGTTGGAATCCCTAGCCACGAACAAGTTGCAATCGCAATTCGGCTCCGCCTCGGCAACCATCGCCTACGCACGACGCGGCCATGTCAATCTGAAAAGCCAGATGCCGATGGCGATTATGTCGATGATCGGCGGCGCCGTCGGCGCAGGCCTGGCCTCGCTGGTGCCTGCGGAATGGCTGGCGGCAGCCATTCCCTTCCTGCTCGTTGCGATCGCCATCTTCTTCTCCGTCAAGCCGAACCTCAATGATGCCGACCGTCACCAACGGGTGACACCGTTCATTTTCGGCCTTAGCGTGGTTCCACTCGTCGGTCTCTACGACGGGATATTCGGGCCAGGCGCCGGCTCCTTCTACATGCTTGGATTCGTGCTCCTCGCGGGCTTCGGCATGCTGAAGGCGACCGCCCATACCAAACTCATCAATCTCGGCTCGAATTTCGGCTCGTTCCTGGTCTTTGCGGCCACGGGTTCGGTGCTGTGGAAGGTCGGACTGCTGATGGGTGTCGGTCAATTCCTCGGCGCCCAGGTCGGCTCAAGGCTCGCGATGAAAAACGGCGCGAAGCTGATCAAGCCGCTGCTGGTCTTCTCCTGCCTGGCGCTTGCCATCAAGCTGATCGCCGATCCCGCCCCCCCATCAGGATCTGGTTTGGCTTTTAAAAGAGAGCCCGAAAATCCGATACTGCGTCATCTCAACCCTTCATCCGGAGCGGTAAGCCGGCCGCTACGAAATAGACGTCATCGGCCACGGCTGCTATTCTCTGATGCAACCGGCCGGCATGGTCGCGAAACTCCCGCGCCATCTTGTTTTCCGGAACGATGCCGAGACCGACTTCGTTGGACACCAGAATTATCGGAGCGGAAAGCAATCGCAGCACGCCTGTCAGTTCGGTCGTGGCGGCGTCGATATCCCGCTCCTCCATCATCAGGTTGGTGATCCAGAGCGTCAGGCAGTCAACCAGAATCACCCTGCCCGGTCCATCAATGCTCTGGATTTGCACCGTGAGATCAAGGGGTATCTCGTGCGTTACCCATTGCTTACCGCGATCTGCGCGATGGCGGGCGATACGCTCGCGCATTTCTTCGTCATAGGCACGCCCCGTGGCAATATAATGCCGCTCGAAACCCGTGGCCCGAGCAAGCGTTTCGGAAAAGGCCGACTTGCCCGAGCGGGCGCCGCCAAGGACGAGGGTCAGCTGACCGGAGGTTTTCATGGCAGAATATGGCCTGTTCCAGAGGGGACCGGACGATTCGTAGACAAAGGAGGCGTCCGGCCCTGTTGGTGTTGGCTCTGGATTTTCATTACCATCAGATGGTGCCGCGTCGTGAACGACGTGTCAATCTCTCGGGGATCGAGCCATCGAGATCGAATAAAAGAAGCGAATTGACCCGAGGGCAACACAGCACGAGCCGAAATTCATGGCTCCGACAACGGGGCGACCGGTACGCACTACCTGATCCGGCGCCGAAGGCAAGCTGACCGCCTGCATGACAACGAATAGCGTGACATTCTTACCGGATGGTTAGTGAGATCGCTCTGTGAGAACATTTCTCGCTGCAAGCCCAAGAAATATCCAGCGCCCAGACGCACAGAGCTGTCAGCGGTGGCCCCATACCACTCTAGCCGTGTCCTTTCGAGGCAATCATTTAAAAGTGACCTTTGAGAGCAGCACGAAACCGGAAATCCTGTGCTTCCAAGAGGTTGGGCGCGGTCCATCGCAACCGGCCGACCTCTTGAAGGTTGATTTCCTGCGGGGAAGTCGTACCCTCATTTTTAGAAAGCGGAAATGTGAACCGGGCGTCACCGCGACGGCACAAGGGAAACACTTCCGATCACACTCGATCGAAGCTGGAACTCCTTCACGCCGCGATCAGCACTTGCGGCCCACGCGCAAAAACTGGAAGATCGCGACGCCAGACGGAGGTTTGAAATGAAGAAACTGTTCGCTTCCGTAGGGTTCGCTGTCGGGACTTTCGTTCTTGCCGGGACCGCACAAGCCGATTGCGGATCCGTCTCGATTGCGGAAATGAACTGGGCTTCGGCAGGTGTCGCCGCCAATGTCGACAAGATCATCCTGGAAGCAGGTTACGGCTGCAAGGTAAAGCTCGTACCAGGCGACACGATGACAACCTTCACCTCCATGAACGAAAAAGGACAGCCCGACATCGCGCCGGAGTTCTGGGTGAACTCGGCGCGGATCCAGCTCAACAAGGCGACTGCGGACGGCCGTTTGGTCATTGCGGCGGAGATTCTCTCCGATGGCGCAGTGGAAGGCTGGTGGATTCCGAAATTTGTTGCCGACTCTCATCCGTCCATCAAAACCGTCCAGCAGGCGCTGGCTCATCCTGAACTTTTCCCGGCTCCCGGAAATCCTGCAAAGGGGGCAATCTTCAACTGCCCCCGAGGCTGGAACTGTCAGGTTTCCACTGCCAACCTCTATAGGGCGCTTGGCGCCAACGAGAAGAATTTCGAATTGGTCGACACCAGCTCCGCCGCGGAACTCGACGACGCGATATCAAATGCTTTCGCGAACAAGACAGGCTGGCTGGGGTATTACTGGGCTCCAACCGCCATCCTTGGCACATACGAGATGGTGAAGCTCTCGTTTGACGTGCCGCACGACCCCAACGACTGGAATGCCTGCACTTCGGTTGCCAATTGTCCCAATCCCACGGTCAATTCCTATCCGACGTCGCAGGCCTATACCATAGTCACAAAGGGACTGGCAGACCGGGCTACGGATGCAATGGAATACATGAAGAAGCGGAAGTGGACCAATGCCACGGTGAATAGCGTCCTGGCGTGGCAGTATGAGAATCGGGAAACGAACGAAGACACGGCCAAGCATTTTCTTGAAACGCTGCCGGACATCTGGACCAAATGGGTGCCGCCGGGGGTCGTGGAAAAGGTCAAGGCGTCGCTCTGAGACCTATGCGTGGCCGTTTCCGGATAAATGGCCGGAAGGGTTTGAGGGCAGAATTGACTAAAATGCCTCTGCCGGTAACGTCGTTCCGGATAGGGAGCGCAAAAACAATAAACAAGAGGGGAATTTCATGGCGCATAGCCTTCAGGCGCTGCACCTTTGTAACTACCGGGCGTGCAATCGGCCGCGGTTGAGTCTGGAGGCTGCTCGTGGCTAGCCATGGAATAGAGATCAAAGGGCTCTACAAAATCTTCGGACCGCGGGGGGCGGAGTATGTGGGCGCCGTGAAGGCCGGCATGACGAAAGCCGAGCTCAACGAGAAACATGGTCACGTCCTTGGCCTGAAGGACATCAATATCTCCATGCCCGCCGGCGGCATCACGGTTGTCATGGGGCTTTCAGGCTCGGGAAAATCGACCCTGATCCGCCACATCAACCGCCTGATCGAGCCGACAGACGGCGAGGTCATCTACGACGGCAACGATATCTGTCGGATGAACGAAAAGGACCTGCGGGATTTCCGCCGCCTCAAGACGGCGATGGTCTTCCAGAAATTCGCGCTGCTGCCGCACCGCACCGTTATCGAAAATACAGTTTACGGCCTCGACATTCAGGGCATCCCGCGTCAGGAAAGCATGAAGCGCGGCCAGTATTGGATCGAACGGGTCGGGCTTGCAGGCTTCGAGCGGCATTACCCCAATCAACTGTCGGGCGGCATGCAGCAGCGTGTCGGGCTTGCCAGAGCTTTGACCAACGATGCCGATATCCTGTTGATGGACGAAGCCTATTCGGCGCTCGATCCATTGATCCGCGTCGACATGCAGACCGTTCTCCTTACGCTTCAGGCCGAACTGAAGAAGACGGTCGTCTTCATCACCCATGATCTTGATGAGGCGCTGAGGCTGGGCGACAAGATCGCGATCCTGCGCGACGGCCAAGTGGTGCAGCAGGGTACGGGTCAGGAAATCGTGCTATCGCCGGCCGACGATTACATCACTGCCTTCGTCAAGGAGGTCAATCGCGGCCGCGTGATCCGGGCGAGCACTGTCATGCAGCCGATCGACGGAGCGCCGGACGGAATGCCCATTCCCGGCAGCTCAACGCTCGAATCCGCCGCAAGGCTCATGACGGAAGCCGGCCACAGCCGTGCGCTGGTTTTGGACGAGAATGGTGCACCGAGCGGCATGCTAGACCTGCGGACCATCATCACGGCAATGGTCAGTCCCGCCAGCCACGAGACGGAGAAGATGGCGGCGGAATAAAAAGGGGCCGCGTCGCCCACGGACGCGCCTGCTGTCACTTGCCATCATATAAAGCAATCTTTATATGATCGGATTACGTCGCAGGAGAACCGCCATGACCGCTGCCAATGTACTGACAGAACTGCTTGCCGAGAAAGGCGTGCTGTTGGCCGACGGCGCGACAGGCACCAACCTCTTCGCGATGGGTCTCGAAGCCGGCGATGCGCCCGAGCTCTGGAACGAAGCGGCACCCGAAAAGATCGAAAAGCTGCATCAGGATTTTGTCGATGCGGGCGCGGATATCATCCTCACCAATTCCTTCGGCGGCACACGCCACCGGCTGAAATTGCACAAGGCTGAGGGCCGGGTTCACGAACTGAACAAGCTCGCGGCGGAAATCGCCCGATCTGTTGCCGACAAGGCGCCGCGGAAAGTCATCGTCGCCGGCTCCGTCGGCCCGACCGGAGAGCTTTTGATTCCGCTCGGGGCCCTTTCCTACGAAGATGCGGTCGCCGCCTTCGCCGAGCAGATCGAAGGCTTGAAAGCCGGCGGCGCCGATGTCGCCTGGATCGAGACCATGTCCTCTGCCGATGAAATCCGCGCTGCTGCTGAAGCCGCGGTCAAGGTCGGCCTGCCTTACACGTATACCGGCTCTTTCGACACGGCGGGCAAGACCATGATGGGCCTCGACCCGAAAGACATCCATGGCGTCGTCCAAGACATCGGCGCCGAGCCGGTTGCGGTCGGTGCCAATTGCGGAGTCGGGGCTTCCGATATCCTGTCGAGCCTTCTCGACATGACGGCGGCAGCGCCGGATGCGATCACCATCGTTAAGGGCAATTGCGGCATTCCGGAATATCGCGGCGCCGAAATCCATTACTCCGGAACCCCTCCGCTGATGGCCGAATATGCCCGGCTTGCCCGCGATGCCGGCGCGCGGATCATCGGCGGCTGTTGCGGCACGTCTTGTGAGCATCTCGCTGCGATGCGCAAGGCGCTTGACGAATACACGCCCCGTCCCCGCCCGACGATCGAGGAAATCGTCGACAAGATCGGCCCGCTGCGCAATAAGACCGCGAGCGAATCGGGCGGCGAGTCCGGCCGTGAAAGACGCCGCCGCCGCGGATAGGGTATCGGCCTCCAAATCGGGCGCGGATCGGTCAATCCGATGCTTGGAAAACAGGGCCGAGGAGGACCAAGATGGCGAACATATCTCCGATCGGCAGCCGGGAGACGGTGGCGGAAAGCCTTGCCGCACTTCTGCCTGAAAACCAGTCCTGGCTGACGCTCCTGATGCAGAACCCGTCGTCGGACGATCTGCTGCTGGACGGACTGCACCTTTATCTCGACCAGGCTTCCGAGGCGAAATTCCTGAACTCGCTGAAGCTGCAGAAGTGCGGGGAATGGGTGGGCAATGCCGCCCCTGCCCGGCTGCAGATCAGGCTGGCGGAAGCGGCGAAATCCAGCCAGCATCCCGCCTATGCCGCCTTCCGGGACGGGCTCACCCGCTCCGGCGGGCTGGAGCGGGCTTATCCGAAGGCAAGTATCTGAGCGGATTGGTCCGCCTAACGGCGGTCGAGCGTCTCGGCCAGTCTCACAAGATCAAGAAAACCGCCGCGATATCCGAACGGGTCGTCGCCACGCGCGTCGCGCGCCATCTTCAGGATTTCGTCGTAGGAGTAAGCCTCCAGGGTATCCGTGCCACGCAGCTTCTGGCCGAAAGCCGAAACCGCAGTGGCGAACCGCACCTCCTGCGGCGCGGCCGCAAAGTCGCGAATTGCGTTCACGTCCGTCACCGGTGTGGTGATGAGCTTGCTCAGGTCGCCCTCCGGCTCCTTGTAGCGGATCTTTACGAAAGCAAGCTCATCCGACACCGGAGCCTGGGTTGACGCCGCCGCAGGCGCTTCATATCGCAGCGGATCGTTGAGGGTCGAGGCGCTGCCTTTGGGCGTAATTTCGTAAATCGCTGTGACGGAATGTCCGGAACCGATGTCGCCCGCGTCCACCCGGTCATTGTTGAAGTCCTCACGCTTCAGCGCGCGGGTTTCATAGCCGATCAGCCTATATTCCGCGATCCTTTCGGGATTGAACTCGACCTGGATCTTGACGTCCTTTGCGATCGGAAAAAGACTCGCCCCGGCCTCCTCCACTAGCGCCTTCTGCGCTTCCGCCAATGTATCTATATAGGCTGCGGTGCCATTACCGTTCTGGGCAAGCGTCTGCATCAGGCTGTCGTTGAGATTGCCATGACCGAAGCCGAGCACGGAAAGGAAAATGCCATCCTTGCGGCGCCGTTCAATCAGCCGCTTCAACGCCTCGTCACTCGATACGCCGACATTGAAGTCGCCGTCGGTCGCAAGCATCACCCGGTTGACGCCCCCTTGGATAAAGCTCTGGCGCGCGAGGCGATAGGCGGATTCGATGCCCTCCGCACCGGCGGTCGAGCCGCCCGGCTGGAGGTTGTCGATGGCGGCAAGGATCTTGTCCCGCTCGCGGGCCGAAGTCGGCTCCAGCACTGTTCCGGCATTGCCGGCATAGGTGACGATCGACACCTTGTCTTCCGGCTTCAGCCTGCCGACCAGCAGCCGGAAGGCACTTTTGAGCAGCGGCAGCTTGTCCGGCGCGTTCATCGAGCCGGAAACGTCGATCAGGAAGACGAGATTGGCGGGCGGCGCAGCAGCTGGAGCATTCTCATAACCCTTGATCGCCACCTGCATCAGCTGCGTGCCGGTATTCCAAGGCGTAGGCGTGACGGTCACGGTGGCCCGGAATGCTTCCCCCGCCGTTTGCGGCCGCGGCCAGTCATAGGGGAAATAGTTGATCATCTCCTCGACGCGCACGCTGTCCGGCTCGGGCAGATGTCCATCCATCAAGGACCGGCGGACAAAAGCATAGGAGGCGGTATCGACGTCGACGGAAAAGGTCGAGACCGGATCGGTCGCAACGCTTTTTACGGGATTGGGATCCGCATTGGCGAAACGGTCACGCCCTTGCTCCAGCGGCGGCAGCAGTTCTCGCTCTGCGGGCGCAAACCGGGGTGCGGCGGCGAGCGGCGCAGCACCCTCGGCCATCATCGGTTGGGCTGGGGCGGGCATGGGCGGCGAGAGGGCCGCGGGAGGCTCCGCCATGCGCTCTGCCGCTCCGCCGGAGGGGCCAGCCTCATAGTCCAACGGCTTCGACGCAGGTAGCGGGCTTGCGGCCTCCTCCTCCCGTTGACGCTTAGCCTCGACGGGCTTCACAGGGGCCTTCGGCACATCAGCCATCTCGGGCAGAGCCACCTGCCCGGATGTCGGCAGGTTGCCGCGTGTGATTTCGAAAGTGAGAAAGGCAGCCGCGGGAATAATGAGCAGCGTCGCAAGCGCCGAGCCTGCCAGATAACGATGCTGAGTGGTCATGTTGGTGCTCCAGATCCGGTTGAGGATGGAGCTTTGACGCTGCCGCCAGGATTTTCCTTGGGCGCGGTTTGCGTTTTTTTCTTCGGCGCCGAATGCCTGCATGGCGGCAGCGAGCGCACGGGCGCGTTTCTCGGATGATGCAGTCGGAGCCGGGGGCAGAGTACCGAGCTTTTCGAATTCGTCCGTCATGGTCAAACCGCCTCCTTCTTCAGAAGGTCCTTCAATCGTTTTCGCGCCTCGTGCAGGTGCCAGGAAACAGTGTTTTCGCTGCAGTCCAGAACCTCTGCCGCCGCGGCGTGGCTGAGCCCCTCGCTATGGACGAGCAGGACCGCGTCTCTTTGTTTCTCGGGCAAAAGCCGCACTGCTGCCCACAGCCACTCGCCCCGCCCGTCGTTCTCCGGCTCGAGCTGCTGGAAGAAGATCGGGTCATTGGCGAGCCGGCCCTCGTCACGCCGACGGCGCAACGACTGCCGTTGATGGTCACGCACCACGTTCAGTGTCAGCGCATAGAGCCAGGTGCAAAAGGCGGACTGGCCCTTGAAGGACCGGATGGAGCGGCCGAGCCGGATACAGGCTTCCTGGGCAATGTCCTCGGCATCAACCTGCGTCCCGCACCAGCGCCACGCGACGGAATGGATGAAATCGTAATGGGTTTCGATAAGCACGCCGAAGGCATCCCTGTCGCCGTCACACGCCCTTTGAAGGATTTCCGCGCTCACGATTCCCGCCCGATTGCCGCCGTTTCCAGCTTAGACGTTTCCCGATGCAATTCCTTGGGGTGGCTCGCAAAAAATGTTCGGCTCAGCCCATCAGCGCCTGCATATGAAACTTCAACTGCTCCGGCAGATAGCGGAATTCTGTGCCGACCGGGCAGGCATTGCGGGCGAGACAGCCTGAGACGACGCAGGTCTTCTCACCGGGTTCGCTGCCGAGATAAGAACGACAGGTCACAACATCGAATCCGGACCGGTTGACCACCCCAGCGGGACAAGCCGTGAGGCAAGGTTTTTTGATGCAGCTATCACAAGGAGGGCCTGCGGCTTTCGCGGAGGCCTCGATCTCGAACGGAAAACCCAACGCTCCGCGATAGCCGTGCCAAAGGCCAAACTGCGGGTGGATGAGAAGGCCGAGTGGCGACGGCTTCAGGCCTTCCGCCCGCATGGCCCATTGCTGAAATGGCTGCCAGGGCGGATCGGATGGGAAATAGGCGGTCGCTCCGAGCTTTTCGGCGAGCGGCCGGATCACCCTTTTCGACCAGGTATCGAGCGGGTCGACGCCGTTATAGCCTCGGAGCCAACTCCTGAACGATGGCCAGATGGAACCGCCGGCATTGCCGAGCAGAACGACGGCGAGCGCGTGATTGCCATTAGTCAGAAGCGGCCCCTCGCCCCGCTCGAAATTCGCGACGCCGCGGACCAAGATGCCATGCAGGCCGAGCACAGCGACAATCGAGCCTGGAATGGCCAAAGGGTCGCTCATCGCGGCCCCTGATATTTGTAGTGCGGGCGCCAGACCCCTTCCTGGATGAAGTCGGCGACCAGCCTGGCGCCGCCTTGCTCCCTGGCGGCCTCGGGCTCTCTTCAGGTGAATGCGTCGGGCATGGAATCCTTGCGATCTTTGATGAAGGCGAGCAGCGCCTCGTCGATTGCCGGATCGAGCGGCGGCGCCTCATAGGAGTCGAGCCATGCACGGCAGAGCGCATTGGCGCGCTGCTCGATGCGCTTCTCGCCTTCGATTTCCCACTGTTCGAAGGAGTTGTTGTCCATCAGAGCCGAGCGGTAGAAAGCCGTCTGGAAATGCGCCTGGGTGTGGGCGCAGCCGAGATAGTGGCTGCCGGGCCCGACTTCCCGGATCGCGGAAAGCGCCTGCCCTTCCTCCGACAGATCGACGCCCTGTGCCATTTTCTGCATCATGCCGAGCTGGTCCTGGTCGATCATGAACTTTTCATAGGACGACACCAGACCACCTTCCAGCCAGCCGGCGGCATGCAGAACGAAATTCGTGCCGGCGAGCAGCGTGGTGTTCAGCGTATTGGCCGATTCGTGTGCGGCTTGGGCATCGGGCACCTTCGAGCCGCAAAGCGACCCTCCGGTGCGGAACGGCAAACCAAGACGGCGGGCAAGCTGCGCCGCGCCGTAGGATACCAGCGAGGGCTCCGGCGTCCCGAAGGTCGGAGCGCCCGACTGCATCGAGATGGAGGCTGCGAAAGTGCCGAACAGCACCGGCGAACCCTTGCGGATGAGCTGAGTCATCGACGCACCAGCAAGCACTTCCGCCAGGATCTGAGCCAGCGTGCCTGCGACAGTCACCGGGCTCATCGCGCCTGACAGGATGAAGGGCGATACGACGGATGCCTGGTTATGGCGCGCATAGACCTTGAGAGCACCGAGCATGGTGCCATCGAAGACCATTGGCGAATTGGCGTTGATGAGGTTCAGCGTCACGCAATTGTTCTCGACGAAATCGTCACCGAAGACGATCTTCGCCATGGCGATTGTGTCTTCGGCCCGCTCCGGCGCGGTGACAGAACCCATGAACGGCTTGTCCGAGTACTTGATATGGCTGTAGACCATATCCAGATGGCGCTTGTTGACCGGCACGTCGACCGGTTCGCAGACGGTGCCTCCGGAAGAATGCATGGACGGCGCCATATAGGCGAGCTTCACGAAATTGCGGAAATCCTCGATCGTCGCATAGCGGCGCTTGCCATCGAGGTCACGCACGAACGGAGGACCGTAGACCGGCGCAAAAACGGTCGCGTTGCCGCCGATCTGGACGTTGTGCTCCGGATTGCGCGCGTGCCAGGTGAACTCCCTAGGCGCAGTCTTCAGAAGTTCGCGGCATAGACCTTTCGGGAAATGCACCCGATGGCCCTGCACGTCGGCGCCGGCTTTTTTCCAAAGATCCAGAGCTTCGTCATCGTCGCGAAATTCAATGCCGATTTCTTCAAGGATAGTATCGGCATTGCGCTCGATGATTTGCAGGCCCTCCTCGTCCAGCACCTCATAGACGTTGATCTTGCGGGTGATGTAAGGAAGCGACGGACCGGGACCGCTGCCCGTACGCGCGGCGCGGCGCCCTGCCGCTCCCCGTTCGCCACGCCCGCGTCGTCCTGCGCCGCCTGCCGGTTCCGTCTGCTGGGTCAAGTCGTCCATGATGTTCCTCGCCTTGCGCCATCGTTTGCGCCTGTCCTTCTGATGCGCCATGCTAAGCTGCGGCGCAAGCCGAACCCTGCCTTTCTGCGGCACCGGTTTGTGCAGGACAGACATTTGCGACGACCGCTTCGTCGTTTTTCCGACGCGCCGCTGTCGCATACGAAAGAAATTGCGAAACAATTTGAAGGTACAGATAGTCGACGACGTGAGCGTCTGATTTGCAGGCCCCTCGAACCCTAGGGAAGTATTCCATGTCTGACGATGAAATCATCCTTTCGGAACTTTCCGACGAAGAACTCGTGCAACAGATGCACGACGACCTCTACGACGGGCTCAAGGAAGAAATCGAAGAGGCCACCAACATCTTGCTGGAGCGCGGCTGGACGCCCTACGATGTCCTGACCCAGGCGCTTGTCGAGGGCATGCGGATCGTCGGCATCGACTTCCGGGACGGCATCCTCTTTGTGCCCGAGGTGCTGCTGTCGGCCAATGCCATGAAGGCAGGCATGACCATCCTGCGTCCGCTGCTGGTGGAAACCGGCGCGCCGAAGCTCGGCAAGATGGTCATCGGTACCGTGAAGGGCGATATTCACGACATCGGCAAGAACCTCGTCGGGATGATGATGGAAGGCGCCGGTTTCGACGTGGTCGATCTCGGCATCAACAACCCGGTTGAGAACTACCTGGAAGCAATCGAACGGGAAAAGCCGGACATTCTCGGGATGTCCGCGCTGCTGACCACCACCATGCCCTATATGAAAGTCGTCATCGACACCATGAAGGAAAAGGGCATCAGGGACGACTATGTCGTGCTGGTGGGCGGCGCGCCTCTCAACGAGGAATTCGGCAAGGCGGTGGGCGCCGACGCCTATTGCCGCGATGCGGCAGTCGCCGTCGAGACCGCGAAGGACTTCATCCGCCGCAAGCATAACAGCCTCGCCGCCGGCAGCTGATGCCGCTCACGGCGAGGTTGCCGGAATAGACATCAGCGGGCAGCGCGATCAACCTTGCGGCCGGCATCCTGAGTAGCGTCGACGGCATTCGCCGTGTCCTGACCCATGCCGCGAATGGTATTGCCACAGGAGGAGAGCGAAACCATTGTCGCAAAAAGTGCGGCGATCACCGTGACTGTCTTGGCCGTCATGATAGAATACTCCGATGGATATGGATCAAATTGTTCCGGGAAGCGAACTTCCGCCGAAGGAACGTGCAAACTGTGAAAAAGTTCACGTGATCGCCTGCGGCGCCATCGCACGGGAGATTCTCGCCGTCTGCAGGCAGGCCGGCCTTCATCATATCGACCTCCATTGCCTGCCCGCGATTTGGCACGCCTATCCGCAGAAAATCGTTCCCGGATTGGAACAAGCCGTCGCGGAGGCCCGCGCAAGAGGTTTTGAGAAGATCTTTTTCGCCTATGCGGATTGCGGCACGGGCGGCGATATCGACAGGCTTTGCCAGCGCGAAAACATTGCCCGCATCGAAGGCCCCCACTGTTACTCGTTTTTCGCCGGAAACGAGGCGTTTGCGGCCAGGGCGGACGACGACCTGCTTTCCTTCTTCCTCACAGACTTTCTCGCGCGCCAATTCGAGGCTTTCGTCATCGAGCCGCTCGGCCTCGACAGGCATCCGCAGCTGAAGGAAATGTATTTCGGCAACTACCGCAAGCTCGTCTACCTCTCCCAAGAGGAGGACGAAACCCTGCAGGAAAAAGCAAGGGCGGCGGCCGATTACTTGGGTCTCCAATATGAATACCGCTACACCGGTTATGGCGACCTCACGCAGGCGTTACACCTAGCTTAATCGTTTCTTTCTGCTTGTCGGGAAAACTGCGCTCCACACATATCGGAGTTGCATATGCAGGAACAGAACCGTTCCCGAATCGTGGTGATGACCGCGGGGGGAACAAACCCGCAGGTGATGATCAACGCACTGGCCAGGCATTTTCCGGACCTGCATGTCGTTCAGGAAGAACCAGAATCCAAGAGCACGTTGCTGCGGCGCCGTGCCAAGCGGTTCGGCTGGTTCACCGCGCTTGGGCAGCTTGCGACCATGGTCGCATCACGACTCGGGAAGAGCGTTGCTGCCAAGCGCATGGAAGAGATCATCCGCGAGTACGGGCTTGCTGCCGAACCCAACCCAGCCATCCCGGTCACGCATGTGCCATCACTCAACGATCCGGTATGTCTCGCCACGGTGACAGCCTTGGAACCCGCGGCAGTCTTCACCATCTCCTGCCGTATCCTGTCGCCCGCGACGCTCGCCGCCGTCTCCTGCCCGGTCATCAACTTCCATGCCGGCATCAACCCCATGTATCGCGGCCAGATGGGCGGTTACTGGTCCCTGGTCGAGCGGGACGAGGGGAACTTTGGTGCGACGGTGCACCTCGTCGACAACGGGATCGATACCGGCGGCACGCTTTATGAAAAGCGCCTCAAACCGTCGCCGCGCGACAGCCTTGCGACATATCCGCTGCTGATGACGGCCGCCTGCGTCGACATCAGCGTACAAGCACTGGAGGACGTCATCACGGGAACGTTGAAGCCCCGTCAGCCTCAAGGCCCCTCCTTCTTGCGGTTCCCTCCACCGATCTGGACCTGGCTCTATCACGGCCTTACGAAGCGCATCTGGTAGCCGCGTCGCTTTTTGCTCTGTGCGACGTCGTGGCAAGCGCAGTCTTGGCCGGCGCACCCGTGCATGCTGCCCTCAACACGGAGGAATTCATGGCCGACCGCATCATCGTCTACTGGCGGGATATTCCGGCGCAGGTGATCGTCAAGAAGGGTAGGCAAACCGCCAAGCGGGAGCTGTCGCTGCGCTTTACCGAGGCGATCGACATGTGCGCCATGCGGACGGGCGCATCGGAGACGGATGACTACCTTGCCGAGTGGCGAAAGGCGGAGCCCTTTCCCGTATCGGACGATCTCGAAGCCGAAGCGGACAAGGCCGCCGCCGATCTGGAGGCCGCTTACGACAAGGACAGGCTTGTCACCCTGGTGAAGGCCGGCGGGCGCGAAGCGGCCTGACACTCAAGCACTGACATCAATCGGCGCCCAAGACCATGCGCCTGGAGGAACATATGACACGTACCATCGTCGCGTCCGCAACCCGGGAAATCGTGATCGGCTTCGACCAGCCCTTCTGCGTGATCGGCGAACGCATCAACCCGACCGGACGCAAGAAACTGGCGGCCGAGATGATCGAAGGCAACTTCGACACGGTCATCAAGGACGCATTGGAGCAAGTCGCAGCCGGCGCCACGATGCTCGACGTCAACGCCGGTGTGACGGCGGTCAACCCGAACGAGACCGAGCCGCCGCTTCTCGTCCGGACGATGGAGATCGTCCAGGGCCTGGTGGATGTCCCGCTTTCGATCGACAGTTCCGTAACCGCCGCGATCGAGGCGGCGCTGAAGGTGGCAAAGGGCCGTCCGCTCGTCAATTCAGTAACGGGCGAGGAGGAGAAGCTGGAGGCCATCCTGCCGCTCTGCAAGAAATACGACGTGCCGGTGGTGGCGATCTCAAACGACGAGACCGGCATCTCCATGGATCCGGATGTGCGCTTTGCCGTGGCCAAGAAGATCGTCGAACGCGCGGCGGACTACGGCATCAAGGCGCATGACATTGTTGTCGATCCGCTCGTGATGCCGATCGGAGCTTTGGGTTCGGCCGGATTGCAGGTTTTCGCGCTCCTCAGACGCCTGCGTGAGGAGCTGAAGGTCAATACGACCTGCGGGCTTTCCAACATCTCCTTCGGACTGCCGCACCGCCACGGCATCAATGCCGGTTTCATCCCTATGGTGATCGGCGCCGGCATGACCTCCGCCATCATGAACCCCTGCCGGCCGCAGGAAATGGAAGCCGTCCGCGCCGCCAACGTTTTGAACGGCACCGATCAGAACTGCGGCAACTGGATCATGACTTATCGAGACTACAAGCCAGCTGAGGCCGGAGCTGCCGCGACCGCTGCCCCGGCATCGGCGGCTGGGGGGCGTCGCGGCGGTCGCGCCGCCCGGGCTGGCGCCGCCGCCAGAATGGAGTAGAACGCGCCTTCAAACGCGCGAGCCTAAGAGAATGAACGATACCTCGAACCACCCCCTCGTCCTTTTCATGCCGTCCGGCAAACGCGGCCGTTTCCCGGTGGGGACGCCCGTGCTCGAGGCTGCGCGCCAGCTCGGCGTTTATGTGGAGAGCGTCTGCGGCGGGCGGGCGACATGCGGCCGCTGTCAGGTATCGGTGCAGGAAGGCCATTTCGCCAAACACGGCATCAGGTCCTCCGAGGACCACCTCTCGCCGATCGGGCCTAAGGAAGAGCGCTACGACCGCGTACGTAGCTTGCCGGAAGGACGCCGGCTTTCCTGCTCCGCCCAGATTCTGGGCGATCTCGTCATCGACGTGCCGCAGGATACGGTCATCAACGCGCAGGTGGTCCGCAAGGCCGCCGACGAGCGTGTGTTCGACCGCAATCCGGCAGTTCGCATGTGTTACGTCGAAGTCGAAGAGCCGGATATGGAAAAGCCGCTCGGCGATCTCGATCGGCTCAAGGCAGCACTCTCCGCCGAATGGCATGTCGACGATCTCGATGTCGATTTTCACCTGATTCCCCAAGTTCAAGCGATCCTGCGCAAGGGAGAGTGGAAGGCGACGGCCGCAATTCACAAGGACCGCGACGACGACCGTCCGCGCCTGATCGCCCTTTATCCCGGCCTGAAGAACGAAGCCTACGGCATCGCCTGCGACATAGGCTCGACGACCATCGCCATGCATCTTTCCTCGCTGCTGTCAGGACGGACGGTCGCTTCCGCCGGTACGTCCAATCCGCAGATCCGCTTCGGTGAGGATTTGATGAGCCGCGTCTCCTACATCATGATGAACCCCGACGGCCTGGACGCAATGACGGCTGCCGTGCGTGACGCGCTGAACGGGCTGATCGACAAGGTATGCGCAGATGGTGGCGTGTCGCGCGAGGATATTCTCGATTGCGTCTTCGTCGGCAACCCGATCATGCACCACCTTTTCCTCGGTATCGACCCCACCGAGCTCGGGGGGGCGCCTTTTGCACTTGCCGTCTCTGGCGCAGTTCAGGTGAAGGCGAGCGAGATCGGCTTGCCGATGAACAAGGGTACGCGGACCTACGTGCTGCCCTGCATCGCCGGCCATGTGGGTGCCGATGCCGCCGCTGCGACGCTATCGGAAGGTCCGCACCGGCAGAACGAAATGATGCTGATGGTCGATATCGGCACCAATGCCGAAATCGTGCTCGGCAATTCTTCCCGCGTTGTCGCCGCCTCCTCTCCCACCGGCCCCGCCTTCGAGGGCGCCGAGATTTCATCGGGCCAGCGTGCCGCGCCCGGAGCGATCGAGCGCGTCCGCATCAATCCCGTAACGCTGGAGCCGCGCTTCCGCGTGATCGGCGCCGAGCAATGGTCCGACGAGCCGGGTTTTGCCGAAGCGGTCGCAGCCACCGGCGTGACCGGCATCTGCGGTTCGGGCATTATTGAAGTGGTCGCGGAAATGTTTCTCTCCGGCATAATCTCCGAGGACGGCGTCGTGGACGGGTCATTGAGCTCGCGATCGTCGCGTATTCTGCAGAACAGGCGCACCTACTCCTATCTGCTGCACGAGGGGGAACCTCGGATCACCGTCACGCAGAACGATGTGCGCGCCATCCAGCTCGCCAAGGCGGCTCTTTATGCCGGCGTGAAGCTATTGATGGACAAGCAGGGCATTGCCCATGTCGACCGCATCGGCCTCGCAGGCGCCTTCGGCACGTTCATCGATCCCAAATATGCAATGGTGCTGGGCCTTATTCCGGATTGCGATCTGTCCAGGGTAAAAGCGGTCGGCAACGCAGCAGGCACAGGTGCCCGCATGTGCCTGTTGAACCGCAGTTATCGACGTGAGATTGAGGAAACCGTCAGGAAGATCGAAAAGATCGAGACGGCTCTGGAGACAAAGTTTCAGGACCACTTCGTCGCCGCCATGGCGCTGCCGAACAAAGTGGACGACTTCCCTCAGTTGAGCTCTGTCGTGACCCTGCCGGAGCGGAGGATGTCGGAAGCCGCCACGGGTGGTGATGGCGGCGGCCGCCGCAGACGGCGGCGGGATTAAAGACCAACCGGTGAGGCAATCGATCCGAGGATCGGTTGCCTGTCCAATGGAGAGCCGCCCGCCACGGGCAATTTCTACGCCGCGGCGGCGACCATCGCGCCAAACGCCTCGCGGATGCTCTCCGCGACGGCCTTGCCAGGGATCGACAATTGCGGCGCGGTAAGAAGCCGTATGTCGAAGCTGATCAGCTCCGGCAACCCCTCCTTGGGTCCGAGCACCTGCATGTCGTCCGTGACGTAGGACCGCGGGAAAGGTGCGACGGCAAGGTCGGAGAGCACCGCTGCCCGTTGCGCCATCGTGTGGGCGCTGGCATAGGCGATCCGGTAGCTTCGCTTATGTCTCTCAAGCTGTGTGATTGCATCCTGCCGCCACACGCAACCGTCCTCCCACACGGAGATGGGCAGCGGATCGCGCAGATAGGCCGTACCGCATTTTGCCCCCGCCCAGACGAGCTTTTCAGTATAGAGCACCTCACCGCCGGTCGGAAAAGGCCGTGTCGCGCAATTGATGAGCGCGAGATCAAGCCGCTGTTCGTCCATGCGTTTGCGAAGAAGAATACTCTGATCCACCGTGACGTCGACCATGATGCCCGGAAAGCTCTCGCCGAAATCCTTGAGCACCTTCGGCAGGAGCCTCTCGCCGACATCATCGGGAGCGCCGAGCCGTACAACCCCTGAAAGTTCGGGCATGACGAAGCGCGAAACCGCTTCATTGGAAAGCGCCAGCATGCGTCGTGCATAGGAAAGCAGCATTTCGCCGTGCTGGGTCAGCGTTACCGAACGCGCATCACGCAGGAAAAGCGTCGTCTTCAACTGCTCTTCCAGCTTCTTGATCTGCATGGAAACGGCGGATGGCGTTCGCAGCACTGCATCCGCGGCGGTCGAGAAATTGCCGGTCTCCGCGATCGCGACGAATGTACGCAAAACATCATTGTCGAGCACCGGGAGCGGCGGACGGAACGGGACGGTCATGAGATGCTCCATCAAAAAATCTGAACTTAAACACCATATCATTTCGTTTGATTGAATGTCAAACCCGGAGCATAGTCCACACCATCGGAAGCAAGCGTCAATTCCCAACAGAATTTCATGAGACGCATCACATGCATCCGATTGATTGATGGATCGGCGACGCTCATTATCCCAGTCAAGCACCGCCTGCAATGACCCAAGGAGAACTGCTATGACTATGATCACCTATCAGGAGAGCGACGGCTCCCGGTTTCGGCCGTCATCGTTCGTCTCGTTCGTCCGCCCTGCCCTGCGTCTCACCGTAAGACTTCGGGATGAGTGGCAGCGTCGCAAGACGGAGAAGATGCTGGAAGGCCTTCCCGCAGAAATCCGCAAAGACATCGGATGGCCGACGACCAATGCCGCACCGCGTAGATAACTCCCCGGACACATGGCCTGCATGTTAAAAGGATGCGGGCCATGTGATATCGTGTGTTCCGTGGATGCGAATTTTTAGATATGTCGAAAGCTGCGACACCCCGATGTCGCAAAAATTTTATTCCCTCGTCGTCAAAAGCCCTTCTCCCCTCCATTTTTCCATGCCAATGTCGCTTTTGAATTAGAGGCAGGCCGCGATGTACGGCCACGGCAAGGGGAATGATCGCATGGACATATCCAGCAAATACCCGGCGAAGAAGCGTTCCCTCGTCTTCTTTCTGGTGCCGAACTTCACCATGCTGCCTTTCGCGGCAGCAGTCGAGACCCTGAGAATCGCCAACCGGATGCTGGGTTATCCCGCCTACACCTGGCGTCTCTGTTCCGCCGACGGTGAAAAGGTGCAGTCCTCGAGCGGCATAGAACTCGAGGTCAACTCATCGCTTGCCGATGAGCGGCGCTACCTTTCCGGTGAAAACCGGCCGAACATGGTCATTGTCTGCTCCGGCGTCTATGTCGAAGAATTCCAGAACAAGTCCGTGAATGCCTGGCTGCGGGAGACTTACAATCGCGGCATTGCGGTCGGCAGCCTTTGCACCGGCGCCCATGTTCTTGCTCAGGCCGGACTGCTGAACGGCAAGCGCTGCGCCATCCACTGGGAAAACCTGCCCGGTTTTGCCGAAGCCTTTCCGCAGGCGGAGGTTTACGCCGACCTCTACGAAGTCGACTCCAACCTCTATACCTGCGCAGGCGGCACGGCGTCGCTGGACATGATGCTGAACCTGATCGGCCAGGATTTCGGCGAAAATCTCGTCAACCGGGTCTGCGAGCAGCAATTGACCGATCGGGTGCGCAATCCGCACGACCGTCAGCGCCTGCCATTGCGGGCCCGCCTGGGCGTCCAGAACGCCAAGGTGTTATCGATCATCGAACTGATGGAAAACAATCTCTCGGAACCACTGTCGCTCGTGGAAATCGCAGAGGACGCCGGATTGTCCCGACGGCAGATCGAACGGCTGTTCCGCCAGGAAATGGGCCGTTCTCCCGCACGCTACTATTTGGAAATCCGCCTCGACCGGGCCCGGCATCTGCTCGTTCAGTCATCGATGCCGGTCGTTGAGGTGGCCGTCGCCTGCGGCTTCGTTTCAGCGTCGCATTTCTCCAAATGCTACCGCGAGGTCTACAATCGCTCGCCGCAACAGGAACGGGCTGAGCGCAAGCTCAACATGAACACTTCCCGCACCGGCGTCGTGGTCTGAACCCGAAAAACGGATCAGCCCCGAATGGTGCTGCCTTTCATAACTACGCCGGGCCTCCTTTTGGGAGGCGCCGGCGCAGAAGCTGGCACATTGGCCGTCTTGGGGCTTCAGGCGACGCTTTTGACGGCCGCCGTCTCCTTCAGCTTTGCCTGCATCGAACGTATCTGAACCAGCGTGTCCAGGTTCTGGTTGACGCGGCAGTAGAACTCCTCGTCGATGAAGGGGCGCAGCATGAAATCATTGCCGCCTGCCTTCAAAAAGCGAGCGGACAACAGCCGGTTCGAGGAGGACGAGACCCCGATGATTCGCAACTCATGTGACCCGCGCACCGAACGTATCCGACGCGTCAGTTCGAAACCGTCGATATCAGGCATGTTGTAGTCCGTTACCAACAGACCGATGTCAGGGTTCTTCTTGAGAATTTCCAGTGCCTTGGCGCCGTTTTCTGCGAGGCTGACACGAAAATTGTAGCGCTTGAGGCGGCTGGAAAGCAACGCTCGCGCTGTGGGACTGTCATCGACGATCAGCACATGATGGCGGTGATTGGTGAGGAAGCGGCAGACCGATTCAGCCAGCATTTCCACGGCGAAGACATTGTCCTTGAGGATATAGTCGACGATGTCCTTGGACAGCAGCTTGTCCCTCGTGTCTTCATGGAATGTCCCGGTGAAGACGATCGTCGGGATCGAGAGGTCGATCAGATATTCCAGCGCCTCCCCGTTCTCCGCACCCGGCAGATTTATATTGGAGATCGCCAGCGTGACCGGCTCGCCGGATTGATCATAGGCAAGCTGCAATTCTTCGAAATTGCGGCAAATTTCGACCTCAATGCCAAACAGCTCCTTGAGCCGCGTGCCGATCATCGAAGTAAAGACATTGGAATCCTCCGCAACCAGGATGCGGGAATTTGCCAGTGACTGGCCGGAATACTGCATCCCGGAAATGCCGAGGAATGTCATAAAGCCCCTTATCAGTAAGTACTGTCCCCTCTTGGAACACTCTTACTGTCAACGGTTTGCAGAACCGTTAATCCCGGCAACCAGGACCGCTTCAAAATGGAACGGGCGACTTAAGAGCCGCCCGCCAACGTCAAGAAAGCTGTTTCAGCCCGTTGTTTCAGGCGCGGAGCGCTGCATTGTCCGCGTCGAACGGACTTTCCGGCACCACGCTCGCGTTATACAACGTGCCCAAGATCTTGATCTTGAGCTTGGTTCCGGTCTCGGCATAACCGGGTTTTACCATGGCAAGAGCCAGCGACTTGCCGATTCGCCAGCCATAGGCACCATTGGTGGCACGGCCGATCAGCTCGCCCGCCTCGTTGTAGATCGCCTCGGAACCGCGCGCATCCACATCGTTGGCGCCCTCCACTGCCAGGGTGCAGAAATTCCACTTGAGCCCCTTTTCCTTGTAGGAGAGCAGCCCTTCCTTGCCGAGGAACTCCTTGTCGGTCTTGATGAAGCGGTCGAGGCCGGATTCGTAGGCATTGTATTCGATCGACATTTCGCGCGGAATGAGCCGGTAGGACTTCTCGACCGACATGGCGAGCATGGCGCGAATGCCGAACGGCTTGATTCCGAACTCGGCGCCAGCCTCCATCAGCTTGTCGAAAATATAGTTCTGCATCTCGATAGGATGGTGCAATTCCCACCCGAGTTCGCCGACGAAGTTGACGCGCAGAGCGTGGGCGGAGGCGATGCCGATGGCGATCTCCTTGCCGGAAAGCCAAGGAAAATCCTTGTTCTCCAGGCTCGTCCTGGTGAGCTTCTTCAAGACAGAGCGGGATTTCGGACCGGCGAGTACCAGCACGCCGAGCTTCTGGGTAATCTGCTGCAGCCGGACGGAACCATCTGTTGGCGCAAGCTTACGTAAGTAGTCGTGGTCATGAGCCTCATAAGCGCCGGCGGAAACGAGATAGAAGCGGCCCGGCGCCCATTCGTAGACGGTGAACTCGGAACGAACCCCGCCACCCTTTGTCAACAGATGGCAAAGGGCGATCCGTCCCTGCTTCTTCGGTATTGCGTTGGCGAAAATCGATTCGAGCCATGCGCGTGCACCTGGGCCGGAAACCTCCATCTTCGCAAAGGCCGACATATCCAGTACGCCGACATTCTCGTGGACGTTCTTCACCTCGTTGCCGACATGCTCGAAATAGTTCGAACGGCGGAACGACCATTTTTCAACAATCCGGCCGTCTTCCAGGGCGGGCGCATGGTTGTGGCCGGTGATGACCTCGGCACCAACGCCAAGCTCATCCTTCGGCACTTCGTAGCCCTCAGGCGCAAACCAGTTGGCGCGTTCCCAGCCGTAGACGGAGCCGAAAACCGCACCGAGATTCTTCAGCCGGTCATAAACGGGCGTCGTCTTCAAAGGACGGGCGGCTGAGCGTTCCTCATCCGGATAATGCATCGTGAAAACATTGGCATAGGCCTCTTCGTTCTTCTCGATAAGATAGCCTTCCGTAGCGTAAGGTCCGAAGCGACGAGGATCGACGCCCATCATATCCACGGTCGGTTCACCGTCGACAATCCACTCTGCCAGCTGCCAGCCGGCACCGCCTGCCGCGGTGATGCCGAAGGAGTGCCCCTCATTGAGCCAGAAGTTTTTCAGCCCGGGAGCCGGTCCGACGATCGGGGAGCCGTCCGGGGTGTAGGCGATCGCGCCGTTATAGACTTTCTTGATACCGACGTCTCCGAAGGCGGGCACCCGCGTGATCGCCGTTTCGATATAGGGCATCAGCCGGTCGAGATCCTCCTGGAAGAGTTCGTATTCGCTCTCGTCCGACGGGCCGTCGACGTAACAGACGGGCGCGCCGACTTCGTAGGGGCCGAGCAGCAGGCCTCCATTCTCTTCCCGCATGTACCAGGAGGAGTCTGATTCGCGCAGGACCCCCATTTCAGGCAGGCCCTTCGCCTTGCGTTCCTGAATTGCCGGATGCGGCTCGGTGACGATATACTGGTGCTCGACCGGAATGACCGGAATGTTGATGCCGACCATCTCCCCGGTCTTGCGGGCAAAGTTGCCGGTGCATGAAATGAGATGCTCGGCGGTGATCTCGCCCTTGTCGGTCGTCACCTTCCACAAGCCGTCGGGTTGCTGCGAAATTGCAGTGACGGTGGTGTTCCGGTAGATGGTAGCCCCCCGATCTCGCGCGCCTTTGGCGAGCGCCTGGGTAAGATCGGCAGGCTGGATATAACCGTCGTCTGGATGCTGGATGGCTCCGAGAATTCCGTCGGTTTCGCAAAGCGGCCAGATTTCCTTCACCTGCTCCGGGGTCAGGATATTCACTTTGACCCCGATGGTTTCCGCGATGCCGGCATAATACATATACTCTTCCCAGCGGTCCTTGGTGCGGGCAAGGCGAATGTTGCTGACATTCGAAAAACCGACATTCATGCCGGTTTCGTTCTGAAGCTCCTGATAGAAGCGCACCGAATATTTATGGAGCTGGCCAACCGAATAGGACAGGTTGAAGAGCGGCAGAAGACCGGCAGCATGCCATGTCGACCCGGAGGTCAATTCCTTGCGCTCGATGAGGACGGAATCGCTCCAGCCCTTTTTGGCCAGATGGTAGAGCGTTGAAACGCCGACCACGCCGCCGCCGATCACCACCGCCCGTGCATGTGTCTTCATGGAATGAACCCCTCTTCGGCCTCGAGTGACCGTCTGTCAATCTGCTGGGACTATGCAATTCCGGCCGGTCGGCCAAACGCCTGATTACGACATGCCTGCATCCAGCTCGCGACCCGATACGACATTCCATCATCCGAAGACGGAAGGCGGTCAGGCGCCGCCCCGGCCATCGGCTTCGTCCGGCAGGATGGGCTTGCCGCGATGAAAGACGATCTCCTGCTGCGGGAATGGAATAGCGATCCCTTCGTCCCGGAACCGCTTCAGGATTGCGATCCTGAGATTGTTCCGAATGCGAAGTCCCTCGCCCATATCGGCGAGGTGGAAGCGCAGCTCGAAGTTCAGCGACGACGGGCCGAAGCTCAGGAATTCCACATGCGGTTCGGGATTGCGCAGAACCTCGGGAATCTGATCGACGAGCTCCAGCAGAATATCCATCACCTTCTGCGGTTCGGTGTCGTAGCTTACCGAGACCGGTACTTCCGAGCGGCCGATCTTGTTGCGGTGGGTCCAGTTGCCCACAGGCGAATTGATGAGATCGGAGTTCGGCACGATGATCGACTGCTTGCGGAAGGTCTCGATCTCGGTCGCGCGTACCGAGATGCGCTTGACGATCCCTTCCGTGGCGCCCGTTATCACGTGATCGCCAACCTTGAAGGGGCGTTCCACCAGCAGGATCAGGCCGGACACAAAGTTGGACACGATGTTCTGCAAACCGAAACCGATACCGACCGAGAGTGCGGAGGCGACCAGCGCAAAGCTCGACAGGTTGATGCCCGCTGCCGAAACGCCCACGATGACCGCAAGGCCGATGCCCAGATAACCGATGCCGGTCTTGACCGAATTGCGCACGCCGAGGTCGACTTGGCTTCGCGCCAACACATTCCCGTCTATCCACTTCTGCACCCAGCGGGTGACAACGTATCCAACGCCGAAGAGGAGGATGCCGCCCAGGATGCCGATGATCGAGATGGAAATATTGCCGATGCGGATCTCCGTAAAGAAGCCGTAGATCCAGGCTTCGATATCGGCGATCTGGAAACCCCAGGTGAGCAGGATCAGCGGTATGCCGAACAACAGCGCGAAAGCGTAAATGCCGAGACCCGCCACAAGCCCGGCCTGGTCGAGCGCCACCTCGTTGAAATTGAACCGATCCGCGAGCCTTCTGCCCGCGGCCGTATCGGTAAACGCGCCCTGCTTGGAAATTGCCTTGCCCGACAACAGACCGACGTAGATCAGCACGATCACCGCGCCGGTGAGGACGATCTGGGTCGAAGCGAAGCGGGCAAGCCCCACATAGCCCGTCAATACCGCGAGAATGAGCAGGCCACCCATCACTCTCAGCAGCAGTGGGAAAAAGCGCGGCCATGCGTGGCCATGTCCGTCTGGCTCCTCGCCTTCGACGAGCCGTGGCTTGATGAAGGAGATGGCAATCAAAATGAGGCCGATGATGAGGGAAGCCAGCAGGCTTTTTACGATTGTCAGGACAAGCGGCGAACTCAACGCCTCGCTGATCGCGCCGAGCAGATAATCCAGTCCGTTGACGACCGCCATTACAAGGATCGCCCATGTCAGAAGGCGCGCTCCCCGATTGGTAAGGCGCACCAGCCGCCATTCCGGTTCACCGGGAGCCATGACGCCGTAGGTAAGCTTCCATACGAAATAGACAAACCACACGAAGCCAAAGAAAGTCGCGACGATCGGCGAGATATCGGCCCTTAAAACATTGAACCCGTCGAGGAAAACAAAGGAAGCTGCGAGAAAGGCCGCAAGCGACATCGTCTGGATGACTGTCGACCAGAAGGCAACCGAAAGACGACGGATGTAGGATGGCGTCTCGTGGTTCTCTCGGCGGATGAACCGGCCGAAAAGCCTGTAGCCCCCGCGCAGAAACAGAAGGCCCGCGGCAAGCGACAAAGCCATTGCGCCGAGGAGCTGCAGCTTCTTGAACTTCCAGATAAAACCGATCCAGCTTCCGAAAGTGGAGCCGAAGTTGCGGACCTCCGCCACAAAGGCGTTCCCGGCATCGGCGAAAAGCTCTGCGGAGAGTTCCGTATGGCGAAACAGGGTCTGAGTGAAAAGCGTGCGGCGAAGATTGGTGATCGTATTGGCAAGCTGAGTAGCGCTGTTCGACAGGTTGCCGGCATCGTCAACGATGATGTTCAACTGCGAACGTTCGTTGAGAAGGCGACTGCGTTCTTCGGCGACCGCAGGCACCTCAGGCGGCTGCCCGCTGGCCGGCGGCTCCCCAAGGCTGGCAAGGCGCCCCTGGATCTGTTCCACGCGCGTTTTCATCGCGTCGGAGGCGGCGCGCATTTCCTTGACGATCTCCTCGGCTTGAAGCCTGAGCTCCGCCAAACGGGCATCGTCATGGGATTCATCCTGAATCCGTGTGCGGAAACCATTGAGCTGCTGACGAATGGCGTCCAGCTTGCTCTTCATGTCTTCGTTGATCGAATCGACCGTCACGTCGGTTTTGGCTGGCGGCTGCGATTGCTGCTGCGCCTGCGCCAACACATTTGCCGGCACACCGACAAGCGCGGCGCTCGTTGCGATCAGAAAAGCTGCGAAAAACACGCGGGCCACGCGCGAAGAAGTTGAACGGCCGGTCTTGAAGGGTCGTGCCAAGGGTCTGCTCTTTATCTCTCTCGATCGGATTCGCGGGCGAAAATAGAGGCACTTCAAGGCGAAGAAAAGGAAGCTTGCGCGGCTCTCTCAAGAATTGGGACAAACGCAGGGAACCCGGGAACATTTTTCGCGTTACCTTCCGCCACAACCAACAGGAGGGTAGGCTTATGGAAGGTGATGCAGGGATCGGCTGGATTGCGGCAATTATTATCGGCGGCATTGCCGGATGGCTCGCCGAGCAGTTCATGAAGAGCAATATGGGCGTCCTCATGAACATTCTTCTCGGCATTGTTGGCGCCATCATCGCCAACGCCATTCTCAGCGTCTTCGGCGTCGTGCTCGGCGGCTGGATCGGCTATCTCATCGCAGGCTTTATCGGGGCCTGCATCCTGATCGCTGTCGGTCGCATGATACGCCGCTAGCGCCTGATATCAGAAGCCGGCGCCGGGTTTCGACAGATATTCGAGCTCGGCGGCGGTGGATTCCCGCCCCAAAAACGCGTTTCGGTGCGGAAACCGTCCGAATTGCCTGATCACCGCCCGGTGACGTTCCGCGTAGTCGAGATATTCGGCATCTCCCAGCAGCGCAAAAAGCTCCACCGATCGATCCTGCTCGGCGAGATTTTCCGAATGTTCGAACGGCAGGTAGAAAAAGCCGCGCTGCTCCGGCGGTACAGCGAGATCGGCGCCAGCTTCAATTGCAAGCTTCGCTTCCCTCAGCGCTAGCCAATCGGTGGCGAATGCCAGCGGCGTGCCACGATAAAGATTGCGTGGGAACTGGTCGAGCACGATGACGGCTGCCAGACGATCTTGAGGAGAGCCACGCCAAACATCGAGCTCACCGCGGGCAAGCGACAGATGCGTCGGCGCAAAATGCCTCCGCATCGCCTCGTCCAACGCCTCGTTTTTCTCGAACCAGTCCTTGCGATTGAGCTCCTTGAACCAAAAGGAAAACACCTCGTCAGGGGTCTTGATATCGGTCTTGGCCATGGGCGTTCCTCAATCGAGCCGGCAAGTGGAGATATCTGTGCCGAGCAGGCGCGAGAGGGCCTCCACGACCAAATTGTGATCTTCCCGCTGCGGCAGACCCGACACCGTTACGGCGCCGATACAGCCGACGCCGGTGACCGCAATCGGAAAGCTGCCCCCATGAGCCGCGTAATCGGCGGACGACAGACCGAAACGGGATTCGAGCGTCGCATCCTGCTGCGCGAGTTTTCGACCGATCAGGTAGCTCGACTGAAAAAACCGCAGGACAATGTTGCGCTTGCGCCGCACCCAGCTTTCGTTGTCTGGCGACGAGCCGGTAAGAGCCGCGTAAAAGGCCGGCATGGAATGCAGCCGCACGTCGATCGCCACGCCAAGACTTCTTTCGGTTGCCATATGACGGAGCAAGGATCCCAGATCCCAGGCGGTACCGAGGTCGAACCGATCGAAGACGAGGGACCTCTCCTGCTCGGTGATCCTGGCGATATCCTCCTCGATGGCCATGCCTGTTCTCCCTATGCTCGTTTGGACCGCGCGGGCATAGATGACGACAAAGCGGACGAAAGTAAAGTTCAGCCGGTAGCGGCGAACTCTTGAGCCGGCAAGAAAGCGGCGAGCTCGTCGACGGCGAAACCAATTCTCTGGCGCAGCGGGTCCGAGACTATCCGATAGTCGGAAAAATCCTTGTCGGAAGCATAGACGGCTGTCGGCAAGGTATGGGCCATGAAGAAACCGAAGAGCGGCCGCAGCTGATGCTCGACCATTAACGCATGCCGGTCACCGCCGCCTGTCGCGGTAATCAGGACGGGCTTGGCCCGAAGCTGCTCTGGATCGATCAGGTCTATGAAGTGTTTGAAGAGACCCGAATAACTTCCTTTGTAGGTCGGCGAACCTATGATCAGCAGATCCGCTCCGACCACGTCGTCCAAGACAGCGGCGGCGGTCGCGTCGAGGTCGCGTTGGTGTTGCGCTTGGCCAAGGGACGGCCCGACATCTGCCATATCATAAATTAAAGGCTGGAAGCCGTATCGGTGAGCGGCGATCCTGGCGATATGCTCGACCAGCACGAAAGTCTTGGAGGGCCGGTTATAGCTACCGGCAAGACCGACAACCTTCAGAGCCATGGAAAATCCCTTCAAAATGATTTGCTACAGACTACCGCCATTTTTCGAAGGTGGAAGGAAAGGAAACGCCTCAGACGGGCCGTAAGAAGAAATTCATGCCATCAAAACCGGATCAGGCGATGCGAGCCGACGGCGGCGCGGTTTGTGCGATCTGGACGGCGATCGCCTCGGCAAGCAGGCTTGCCTGAACCCGAATATCCGGTACGGCCGTTATCTCCCAGAATTGGCCAGCCGTAAGCGCACCGGCGGCAAACAGACCGGGTTGGGCTTTGCCGTCGGCGTCCAGAACCCTGGAGCGGGGATCGACAGAAATACCCAGGCCGAGGTCGTCCATGACGAGAATTTTCCTTTCCCGCATTTCACGCAGCAATGGCGAGTGCCCGATGCCGGCCCGTTCCATGCCCGTGCAATTGACGATCCAGTCGGCGCGAATGGAGGCGAACCGCTGGGTGCCGCGCCGACGGTAACCAATGCTCGCGCCGGCGCTTTCATCCTCGATAGACCGAATGAAGCCGGCATGCACGATGACCGTCTCGTTCTTGATCAGCGCGTCGAAGCGGGCGAACACTTCCGGAGCAATTCGGTGACGGTGAATATTCCACCAGGTAAACGCATGACGGAGAAAACGCGATCGCTGCTCCCGGTTCAAAGACTGCCACAACGCTTGGGTCCGGGGCCTCAGCCCGTCGACAACCCCGCGCCAATCGGCGCCGCTCTTTATCTGCCGACGCAAGGCATGCAACAGCTGGCTGATCTCGCGGCTGTCCGGCAGCGCCGGAGTGACCGGCATGGCACGCCGCAGGGGATGCGGCTGCGGCACCAGCCCGCGGCGCGACAGCACATGAATCTTGCCGCGATGCCCGTGGGCCCGTAGTGACAGAACCTGATCGATCATCGTCAGCCCGGACCCGAGAATACAGATCTCGTCCGCTTTTCCCACACGCGAAAGCCAGCTGAGCCGCCACGGGTTTTCGATGATGCGAGGCCGGACGCTTTCTGCGATGCGATCTCTCGACACCGGCAGATCGGCATTGCCTACACCCAAGGCCAAGACGACGTTTCGGGCCGTCAATTCGCCCTCGTTGTCGAGGCAGAAGCCGAGATGGTCGCTCTCGCACCGTACGCAGGCAGTTGCCTTGGCCTTGACGAAGTCCACATGAGCCCGACCGTGCCGTGGCCGCAAGAGTGCCGCCAACGTATCCCGCAGATAGAGGCCGTAGTCGCCCCGTGTCGCGAAATCCTCAGCGAAAACTGCCCTACCCCTTCGCCGCAGCCACTCGACGAAATCGTCCGGCTTGTCCGGATACACGCTCATTCGTGCTGCAGGCACATTTAGTCGATGCAGATAGAACTCGGTGCGATAGGCGGTTCCGCGTCCGAATCCCGGATCGTCTCCTACGACGGCGATAGAGGCGGATGGCGGCAGAACCCGCAGCAGATTGATGGTGAGAGCGATTGCAGAGAAACCGGAACCGACGACGGCGACATCATAGGTCATCAGGCACACTCCTCGTCCGTTGCAAATTGGGCGAAAGGGCAGTCGCAAAGCCGCCGCCCCCAGTTACCCAGGCTACGGCAAACCTTTAATCTCTACCAACTTAATAGAGATTGACGAAGAGTAAAGAGTTTTCCCGTTTCCGTCAGCGGCACGACTGCTCGGGACGCGGAAGGGCCAGTGTGTCTGCACTCGGATTGGTATTGTCTGGCGTACCCGGTGGCTGGCAGTGATCTTCATGATCGACGGTGCCAGTCGTGCTATTGGTCGTCATGGAATCGGTGACGCCCGGCGGGGGCGTTACAGCCAAGGTTTCCATCTTGCCGGCCGGCGCCGCTGCCGTGCCTGGTTTCGTGGTGGTGTCGGTCGCCGGCGCCTGCGCAAATACAGGTTCCGCGAATGCAAGGGTTAACGCTATTAACGTTGCCAGCCTCGTCTGCATGTCGAGCTCTCCTCGGATAGACCAGCAACACAACCGCAAGCGGACCTTCTTGGTTCCGCCAAGCGCCCTGTTGGGCTTTAGCGCATCAGTTCATGGATCGAAGACAACAGCCGGTCGTGCTGGTAGGGCTTTGGCAGGAATACCGTGTTGGCAGGCAACAGCATTGGATCAAGATTGACGACGCCAGAGGTGATGATGATGCCCACATTGGGCCGAACGGCGCGGATACGCCGGGCAAGCTGCAACCCATCCATCGAGCCGGCCATGTTGACGTCGGTGAACACGATATCGATATCGGAGCGGTTGCGGAAAAGCACCATTGCCTCATCGGCATTCCCGGCCTCAAGGACCACATGGCCGACTTCTTCCAGTCTATCGAGCGTTGTGAATCGGATCAGCGGCTCATCATCGACGATCAGCACAACGGCTTTCTGCGCCATCAAAATCTCCTAAATTGCGCCCCATCAGGACCGCGGGATCAATATGCTCTGCAATTGTCGCGAAATCCGGGCCTATTTGCGTGACGCCATATAGGGGATGGGCGAGTCAGCGGCAAGCATCGGTCCTTTCGGCACCAAATTCCTGTCGGCGCCTGCCGCTGTTCGCGGGTTTTGATCCTTAAGAGCCGGTGCGCGCATTCGTCATCTCGACAGCCGGACTTTTGCGGAGGACTGGTGTCTGATGTTTTGGAGTGGGTAATTGCAGATGAATGATGTCCGGCGGGATACTATCGATGAGGAGCTGGTTCGCAACGTCGTCCACCTCTTCTACGGCAGGGTCAGGGCCGATCCGTTGCTTGGCCCGATCTTCGAAGGTCGGATAGGGCCTGACTGGGACGCTCACCCTCAACGTCTGACATTGTTCTGGTCCGCCCTCGCTTTCAAAAACGGTGCTTACTCCGGTAGCCCCCATGGAGCTCATCAAGGACTTGCCCTGACTGCTGAGCACTTCCAACGTTGGCTTCACCTCTTCGAGGAAACCCTGGAACAGACATGCCGCGGAGAAGCCATGGATTTTTTCCGCGACCGCGCGCACCGCATCGCCGACAGTCTTCAGATCGGCCTCGGCATCGGGCCTAAGGCGCTCCGCCTTCCCTGAAACGCAGTCGAAATCTGCACCGCTCGTCGGCTGCCGCTATCGAGGTGATTGCGTTGCATCAACGAAAGAGATGTTCATTCACCGCATGGTCCGTCGGCCATAGCCAAGGCTATCGACCGGGACAGGAGCCGAGCAATGCAGAAGAAGCCTCAGCGAGTGGTCGTCGGAATTTCCGGTGCCTCGGGCGCCCCGATCGCTGTTCGGATTGTCGAACGGTTGGCTGAGCTGCCGGAAATCGAAACCCACCTCGTGGTTTCGGATGCCGGAAGACGGACGCTGCAGCACGAGGTCGGCACGCAGGCGCTTGCCTATATCCGTTCGCTTGCTCACAGGATATATCCGGCCGGGGACATCGGAGCTGCGATAGCAAGCGGCTCCTTCCCTGTTCAGGGAATGATCGTGGCCCCTTGTTCCATGCGCACCCTCTCGGCCGTGGCGACCGGGCATGCCGATACCCTCATCATCAGGGCCGCCGACGTGCAGCTCAAGGAAAGGAGGCGGCTTGTACTGCTCGCCCGGGAAACGCCGTTGCATCTTGGCCACTTGCGCAATATGTGCACCGTCACCGAAATGGGAGCGATCGTCATGCCGCCGGTGCCTGCCTTCTATCACAAGCCGCAGACAATCGATGATATGGTCGATCAACTGGCTTGCCGGGCGATCGATCTGCTGGCTCTGGCCATCGGGCCTATCGCTCGCATGTGGGAAGGCCAAGTTGCGGCCGATCAATGCAGCAGCGCAGGTATCAGTTCGGGAACGGCGGCAATAGATCGGTGGCCGGCAGAGTAACCGGCCCCTTTCCTTTAGCTCCTTGCGGAGGACTCATCATGCACATCGAACGCGACGAAAATGGTGACTTTGTCCTTGAAACGCCTGAGCTCGCCCAGCGCTTCGGTCTGTCGAGCGAGGAGTTCCGAAAGAGCCTCAGGCAAGGACACATCACGAGCAGCGTCGAACGGGGAGAAGGAGAGGACGCGGGAACCCATAGGCTCAGCGTGCGGCTTGGAAACCGCAGATGGCGAGCCATCCTGAGCGCTCAAGGCCAAGTGGCGCAGGAAGAGATGACGTTCGTCAGGAATTCACCTAAACCACGTCATTCCTGATCCAGAACTTCCGGCTGCGCCAACGGCTTCCGCCTTATTTGCTTGCGCGCAAAGATAGGCCGGCCCTGTTTCGGCATTTTCCTTCCCTGCACCTGCTTGCGGAACGCCCTCGGGCAAAATGAGAAACCTCGTCCTGCCGCAGTTTTGAAGGGAAGGATTATGACAATCACGGCTAAGCTAAGCGCGCAGAACCTTGCCGCGTTGGAGCAAAATCACACAACGCTTCTCCGACTGTGCCTGACGCTTGAGGAGATTGCCGCCTCTTTGCCCGATGAAATCGACACCGCCACCTGCCTCGATACGTCGAAGAACATAGCGGAGCTGATAAAGGCGACGCATGCTCTGGAGGAAGAGGTGCTGTTTCCCGACTTCAGCAGCAACGCAGGATCCTATTTTGCGCCGCACATGATCGAACAATTGAAGGCGGAGCATCGATGCGATCTGCTCGCCGGTCAGGAAGTAGAAACTACCCTGAAAGAGCTTGCCGACAACAAGTGCGCGTCTGCCAGTTCCGCCCGCTATCTGCTCCTGGGTTTTCTGGAAGCCCTCAGGCGGCACGTGCATTCGGAAAAGCTGATCATCGAGGCGCTGCTGGTTGCCGAAGCTGAGGGTCGGGAGGTCTTGTGCTAGCGGGACTACAACCGTCTTCGCGTTAGCCAAACTTACTCCAGGAACGCAGCCCGGCCAGAGGCCGGACTGCCAACGCCCCGGGAACGGCTTCTACGTTCAGGCAGCCAAGTAATCTCGGAACGGTTCCTGATGCGCATCCCCTGTCTGAAATGTCCCAAGCTGCTCGCGCAGTTTTTCCGTTTCCCCTGCCAGCGACTGCGTCGCCGCATTGGTCTGTTCCACCATAGAGGCATTCTGTTGGGTGATCTGGTCGAGCTGGCCGACGGTCGAAGTGATTTCGGCCAGCGCGATCGATTGTTCCATGGAAGATTGCACGATCCCCAGAACCTGTTGATTGATGATCTGCACATGCCGCTCGATGCCGACGAGAGCCTCGCCGGTCCGCCCGACCAGAGCGACGCCGCCGGAAACGTCCTTCGACGCCAGCGCAACGAGATCCTTGATCTCTCGGGCAGCAGCAGCGGAACGCTGCGCCAGTTCGCGTACCTCCTGCGCGACGACTGCAAATCCCTTGCCTGCCTCTCCGGCTCTCGCCGCCTCGACTCCCGCATTGAGCGCCAAAAGATTGGTCTGGAATGCTATGTCGTCGATCACACCGATGATCTGTCCGATCTGGTTCGAGGATCTTGCGATGTCCTGCATGGCCGCCACGGTATCGGCGACGATTTTAGTTGCCTCCGATGTGTCGGCATTGGCGATTGCAACCGATCTCTTGGCTTCGTCGGCCCCGCTCGCAGACATCTTCACCGCGGTTGCTACCTCCTCCAGCGCAGCGGCAGCCTCTTCGAGCGCTGCCGCCTGGCCGGCGGTACGCCTTGAGAGATCGTCGGCTGCGCCACGCAACTCTCCGCATGCCACGTTGATGCTATGGGCATTCGCCCCGGCGAGCGAGACAAGGCTTTCGAGTGTCTCGACCGACAGATTGTAGCTCAGCCGCAGCGGATCGAGGCCCGATGCCAGTTCGTTGACGATGCGATGGCGAAGGTTGCCGCCTGCAAGCTCCCGCAGGCCCTGGTCAAGTTCGCTGAGCGCCATTTCCAGGGATCGAGAGCGAGCGGCGCGTTCTTGTTCAAGAGTGTCCGCCTCCGCCTGTCTTTGAGCCGCACGCTGCAAGTCTTCCTCACGTTCTTGCGCCGCACGCTGTTTGGCGGCTTCGACGGCATGCCGCACGGCGAGAGCCATCGCACCGACTTCGTCCTTCGAGTCCACGGAGACGGAGGTTTCGTCCGCTTCACCCCGGGCCAATTTCTCGACCACCTTTGTCAATTGCTGAAGCGGGCGAACCACGCCCAAACCGATCGAAATCGAAAGTGCGATGGCGGCGATCAGCGCAACGGCCAGCACCGTTCCCACCGTGACGAGCGCGCGCATCTCTTGCCCCGCAAGAGCGACCGCATCGTCGCGCAAAGAAGACAAGACCTTCTTCTCGACCTCGCGAAGACGGTTGATCCGTTCGCTTGCAGCACCGTACCAGTCGGACACCTTCCAGCCCGTGAAGTCGATATTTGCCCCTGCCCTGAATATCTCGCTTCGCATCGAAGCCAGTCTCGGTTGGGCATCCGGGCCTACAGCCTTCAGATCCGGCCCCAGGGAAGGATGGGCTTCCTCGAATTCTTGAAGGAGGGTCGCCTGGGCTCCGTAGAGACGCGAAAGCTTCAGTAGTTTTTCCGCATCGATTTTACCCGAAGAAATTGCGGCGTTGCCAATCGCCCGTTCCTGACCCGCAAGTTCCTTTGCCTGCGAGAACAGGTTGTACGCTGCCAATTCACCCGACAGGCTGCTGTTCTTCCCCTGTGCCACGAGATCACGCGGGATCTGAAGAAGTTGTGCGACGAGGCCGGAATAGAAAGTGGTACTTTCTTCAGGCGTGACTGCGGATTGGTCGATCCTCTGTCGGAACTGAGCCAGGGCCAAGAGCTTCTCACCGAAATCTGTAGCACGGCCGACCGATGCTTTTTCGCCCTTTGCGGCGACGGCGGAAGCGAGTTGGTCGAACTCCAGACGGATCGTGCTCAGATGCCCGCGGCTGTCTGCCGCGTTGCTGCCCAACAACGCAGCACTCTCTCCGCGCTCGACCTGCAGCTTGTGCACCGCTTCCCCGAGGGCCGAAACGTAGTCGGTCACGTCGACAAGTCGATCTGCAGCGCGATACGCTTCTGCACTCCTGCCTATCCTCTCGTAGGAAAGGCCCAGGACAAGTAGAACGGGAAGGCAAACGGCAATCAATATTCTCTTGGTAATTCCGACGTCTGACAAACGCATGACCGGTGGCTCCGAAGACCCGGCATCATGCCGATACGCCGTTATTCATTCTCGGCGACGCAACCGGTTATCAGCGGTCCGCATCGGCTTCTTTGCTAAACCGCAAACAGTTGACACCATTGCAGAATTTCTCCCTGCAATCGAAGCGCCATTTGCTCGTGAAAAACCGCTATTGTTTGCGCTGGGTCAAACATCGCCCTGAAGGCTGCCGCTAGCCTCCGGCCGATTCCAGCAGGACCCGCCAAGATGAGATTCCCCGCGACACTCGCCGCCCCCCTTAATGTCATTCCAATGGCGGCGATCGAGCGAACCACATCCATGCTGTTCCAGCGGGTGACGACGCAACATCCCCATCTGTTTGCCCGCCTCGGTGAGCATATCGAAAAGCGCTTCGCCTTCATGCCGACCGACATTCCGCTCGTCTTCGTTGTCTCACCGGCACAGCCATCCATCCACGTGGCGCGAAGGTTACCGGTGCCGCCAACCGCGGATGCCTCCGTCGAAGGCCCACTCTTCATGCTGCTCGCGCTGCTCGAAGGCCGTTGCGACGCGGACGCCCTTTTCTTCTCGCGCGATCTCACCGTCAGCGGAGACATGGAGGCGATGCTGGCGATGCGCAACGCCCTGGACGACTGCGATATCGATCTACCGCGTGACCTCTCCGCGCTGGCCGGCCCGCTTGCGCCGATCGTCGGGCGTGTTGCCGAAAGCATTCGACAGCGCGCGCTGACTGAGGAGGCTTCCCGATGGAACTGATTTGCCCCGCCGGCACACCCTCAGCATTTCGCGAAGCGGTCGACGCGGGAGCGGACGCCGTCTATTGCGGCTTCCGCGACGAGACGAATGCGCGCAACTTTCCGGGACTCAATTTCAGCCGGGACGAATTGCGCGAAGCGATCGCCTATGCCCGCAGCAAAGGTACCCAGACATTCGTCGCCCTCAACACGTTCATGCGCGCAGGCGATGAAGAGATCTGGTACCGAGCCGCCGCCGACGCGGTAGCGCTGGGCGCCGATGCGCTCATCCTTGCTGATTTCGGCCTGATGGCCCATGTCGCGGAGCACTATGCCGACCAGCGGCTGCATGTCTCCGTGCAGGCGTCCGCCTCCAACGTCGACGCGATCAACTTTCTGGTCGACGCCTTCAACGCCAAGCGCGTGGTGCTTCCGCGCACGCTCACCATCGCCGACATCGCTCGCATTGCGCCGAAGATCCGCTGCGAAATAGAGGTCTTCGTCTTCGGCGGCCTTTGCGTCATGGCAGAAGGGCGCTGCTCGCTGTCCTCCTATGCGACCGGGAAATCGCCGAACATGAATGGCGTCTGCTCGCCCGCCAGCCACGTCCGCTACCGCAAGGAAGCCGATGAACTCGTCTCCGAGCTTGGCGCCTACACTATAAACCGCTTTGCCACCGGAGAAGCTGCCGGCTATCCGACGCTCTGCAAGGGCCGCTTCGACATAGCAGACGAACGGGGCTACGCCTTTGAGGACCCGGTATCGCTCGATGTTATGGGCGAGATCGATGCGCTGACCGCCGCCGGCGTCAGCGCACTGAAAATCGAAGGCCGACAGCGCGGCAAAGCCTATGTGGCGGAGGTCGTTTCAACGCTGAAAAAGGCGTTGTCAGCCAAGGCGGACGATCGTCCGGCCTTGCTTGCCCATCTTCGCGGGCTGAGCGAGGGACAGAAGACGACGTCGGGTGCCTACGAGAAGCGTTGGAGATGAAGATGGAGACCGCCCGCCCCTCGCTGACCATGGGACCCGTCTACTATCTTTGGGACAGCGCCAAATGGCGCGATTTCCACTTCCGCATCGCCGATGAGGCTCCTTTCGAGCGGGTTGTGATCGGAGAGACGGTCTGTTCCAAACGCCAGCACTTTATCGAACCTCACATTGCCGAGGTTATCGAACGGCTGGAAAATGCCGGCAAGACAGTGCTCCTCTCGACGCTGGCTCTCGTGACGCTGGAGCGGGAAAGCAGGCTGATCCGGGAGCTTGCACGCGACAGCGAGTACATGGTCGAGGCGAACGACCTCTCGGCACTCGGTCTTTTGAACGGCAAGGCCCATAGCGTCGGGCCGTTGATCAATGTCTACAATTCAGCGACCGCCCGGCTGCTTGCCGGACGTGGTGCATGCCGCATCTGTCTACCGCCGGAACTCCCCTTTTCGTCGGTCAAGCGGGTCATTGCTGAAACTCCGGGAGTTGACTTCGAGGTTTTTGCATTCGGGCGCATGCCGCTTGCGATCTCCGCACGCTGCGCCCACGCGCGCTCGAAGGGAAAAATCAAGGACAATTGCCAGTTCGTTTGCGGCGATGACCCGGACGGCCTGCCGGTGAAAACGCTCGATCGCCAGTCTTTCCTGGCCTTGAACGGCGTACAGACGATTTCCCATACCTGCCAGGCACTTCTCGGCGAACTACCCGACCTTGCCGCCTGCGGCGTTTCGGCAATCCGGATTTCACCTCAAGACTGCGACATGGTGGCTGTCGCGTCCCTCTACAGCGCCGCGCTCGACGGCGCGATCGGCGCAGACGAGGCGGTCGACAAGCTCCGGATGCTCTATCCCGCCGCACCGCTATCAAATGGTTTTCATCATGCACGCGAGGGTGCCGCCTGGGTTGCGCGAGCCCGCGACACCGCCCAAGCGGGGTGACTTCGCGTAACGTCGATCAAGGCCGACCACGCTGATGTGCTGTTTTCGGACAGGAAGTCAGTGTTTCGTCACCACGCCTCAGACTTTTCGCCCAGGTCCCATTGCACATGGTCGGAAAGCAAAGGTAGGTGCGCTTTCAGCCGACATGATGCCGGTTAGGGGCTCGCGGACCCCGGCTCGCAAGAGTTGGAGAGCCCCGCTTCCATTCCACGAAAGTGATTTTGAGCCATAGTGGCAACGACGAGCAACACATGACCGCGGCCATGAACTGATGATCGCAACCCTCGCTGATCCTAGACAGCGCTCCGCATCCACGCGCAAAATGCTTTGACGCCGGTAATCACGCCGCAATCTCCGTCTACGCTCCCGACAGCGAGATTGACCACCTGAAGGCTCTCCTTTAGAAGGCTGCTTTCCGTTCCGAAGCAGGCACTTCGGGATTTTTGTAACGCTCCGGAGCTGAGACGGATGGCGCTTTTTCCGCAGCACAGGCGGATCAGAGGCGAACGCGACGAGCTTGGTCTGGTGTCGCGCTGGCCGGCGATTGCCGTGGCGCTGCTGATTGCAGCGCTTATCGGTCTGCTCTCGGGTGTCGTCAAGGACGTGCAGATCGCGCGTGGCATCCAGTCTGCCGGCAAAAGCACTGACGCGCCGCATCTTTCCAAGCGAGAGCCGTTAAGGGCGCTTGCCGCGACAGATCGCAAGGATGGGACTGCTTCTCATTCAGCCAATGCAGATGGCGCTCTCGCGCTCTACTCCACAGAAATCACCTTCCCACTTTATTCCTCGGCCCAGACGCCTAATGCCACCGCAAGAACCAGAGGCTTTCGGTTCTGGCATGGCTCGCTGCCGCGAGCTCCGCCGCTTGCCGTCTGAGGACGCGCCTTCGGCGTTTCGACAATATGAGCATTCTTGCCCTTCCGCTCAGGAAGCGACGGGCTTAGCAGGATTAGAAACATGAGAAATTCCCCGTGGCTGGTGGCGAGCTATGCTCTCATCATCATCATCGGCATTTTGGTGGCGCTGCCGAACGTCATCCCGCAGTCCACCCTCGGCCGTCTTCCGTCATGGCTGCCGCACAACCGCGTCTCCCTCGGCCTCGATCTGCGCGGCGGCTCACACCTCGTGCTGGAAGTGGACCGCGCCGACTTGATCAACGAGCGCGTCCAGAGCCTTCTTCAGGATGCCCGCCGCGTTCTGCGCGACAAGAACATTAACACCTCGGCGATCCGTCGTTCGGGCGAAGCGATCACAGTCGCACTTCGTGACCCGACACAGCGAGACGCGGCCGTCACGGAACTGCAGACGCTCGCGAACCCTGTGGGCCTGGGAACAGCGGTCGGCGGCAGCGATCTTGCGATCACAACGCCATCCGACAACACGATCTCGATCGCCCAGACCGAAGCGGGGATCAACTCCCACATCACCGCGGCGGTTGATCAGAGCCTTGAAATCATCCGCCAGCGTGTGGACCAGGTGGGTGTTGCCGAACCGACCATCCAGCGTGTCGGCTCCGACCGGGTTCTCGTCCAGCTTCCGGGTGAACAGGATCCGTCGCGCCTGCGCCAGCTCCTCGGTTCAACCGCCAAGATGAGCTTCCACCTGCTTGGTCAGCAGGGAGAACCAGGCGTGACGATGCTGTCGGACGACGGCGGCAACCAATATCCGGTTCTCGATCGCGTCGAGCTTTCCGGCGATCGCCTGACGGACGCCCGCGCCGCCTTCGACCAGCAGACCAACGAACCGGTCGTCAATTTCCGGTTCGACTCGGCCGGCGCCAACCGCTTCGCCCAAATCACCCAACAGAATGTCGGCCGTCCCTTCGCGATCGTCCTCGACAACAAGGTGCTGAGCGCACCGGTCATCCGTACGCCGATCACCGGCGGCTCTGGCCAGATCTCGGGCGGCTTCTCGGTCGAGGAAGCCAATACGCTCTCGGCATTGCTGCGCGCCGGCGCCCTGCCCGCCAAGCTGACAGTCATCGAGGAGCGCACCGTGGGCGCCGACCTCGGGTCCGATGCCATCGAGATGGGCATCTTCACCGGCATCATCGGCTTCGGCCTCGTCGTCGGCTTCATGTTCTTCCTCTACGGAGCTTGGGGCATTCTCGCCAACGTTGCTCTCTTCATCAACGTCATCCTGACCTTTGCCGGCCTGACCCTGATCGGCTCCACCCTGACGCTGCCGGGTATTGCCGGTATCGTGCTCGGCATCGGTCTCGCGGTCGATGCGAACGTTCTCATCAACGAGCGCATCAAGGAAGAAACAAGAAAGGGACGCAGTGCCTTTGGGGCGATCGACGCAGGTTTCAAGCGCGCCTACTCGACCATCGTCGACAGTAACGTCACGGCCCTTATCGCTACAGTCCTGCTCTTCTGGTTCGGATCGGGTCCCGTCCGCGGCTTCGCCGTCACCATGGGTCTCGGCATCGCAATCTCCATGTTCACGGCAGTTTCCATCGTCCGCGTCGTGATGGTCTTCATTGCCAGCCGCCAGAAACTCAAGAAGATCGAGATCAAGCCGCTCCTGCCGATCAACTTGATCCCGGATGGAACGCATATCAATTTCATGAAAGGTCGTTTCGTCGGTATCGGCGTGTCGCTGATCTTGTCCGTGGCCTCGATCGTCCTTTTCGTCACACCCGGCCTTAACTACGGCGTCGACTTCCGCGGCGGCATTCAGCTCGAAGTGATCACCCAGAACGAGACCGATCTGGCAGCCTTCCGCTCAGGCCTCGATGAACTCGGCCTCGGCGAAGTCGCCCTGCAGGAGTTTGGCGCCAAGAACCGCGTTCTCGTCCGCGTCGAGCGCCAGCCGGGCGGCGAACAGGCGCAAACCGATGCGGTCGAAAAGCTCAAGGCCGAAGTGGTCAAGATCGATCCGACTTCAAAGGTCGAGCGTACCGAAGTCGTCGGCCCGAAGGTCAGCGGCGAACTCGCGACGGCAGGCATCCTGGCGGTCGTGCTCGCGTCGCTTGCGATGCTCGTTTATATCTGGGCGCGGTTCGAATGGCCCTTCGCGGTCGGCGCTATCGCAACCCTTGTGCTCGACGTCACGAAAACAATCGGCTTCTTTGCGTTGACCGGTCTCGACTTCAACCTGACGGCTATCGCGGCGCTGCTGACACTCGTCGGCTACTCGGTGAACGACAAGGTCGTCGTTTATGACCGGATGCGCGAAAACATGCGGCTTTATAAGAAGATGCCGCTGCGCGAACTGATCGACCTGTCAATCAACGAAACGCTGGCACGAAGCCTCTATACCTCCGTCACGGCCTTCCTCGCGATGCTGCCGATGGCGATCTGGGGTGGCAGCGCGGTGGAAAGCTTTGCCATCCCGATGGTGTTCGGTATCGTGATCGCGGCTTCCTCGTCGGTCTTCATCGCCGCGCCGATCCTGCTCTTCCTCGGGGACTGGCGCACCCGGCGCAAGGCCAACCAGGCCGAGGCCGCCGGCGAAACGGCGATCGAGGACGGCGATCGCGCAAAGCAGGCCTGAGCGTCACATTCAGCAATACCGAAGGGCGGGTGAGAATCCGCCCTTTTGGTTTTTCCCTCTAGAAGTCTCGGTCATGTTCGATTTTGCCGCCTATGCGGGTCTTTTCTCCGCAGCCTTCATCGCCGCCACCATTTTTCCGATGCAGTCGGAGGCGATCCTTGTAGGGCTGATCCTCAGCGACCGGTATTCACTCGCGGGACTGCTTCTCGTGGCGTCGGTCGGCAATACGCTGGGCGCTGCGGTCAACTGGTTCATCGGCCGCGGGGTTGAACAGTTTCGAGACAAGCGCTGGTTCCCCGTCACGCCGGAGAAACTCGAGCGGGCGCAAATCTGGTATCAGAAATACGGAAAATGGTCCCTTCTGCTGAGTTGGCTGCCGATTGGTGGCGACGCCGTCACTGTCGCTGCCGGGGTCATGAAGGAGCCGCTGCCGATCTTCCTGATCCTCGTCTTTATCGGCAAGGCCAGCCGCTACCTGGCGCTCGCAAGCGCGACGCTGAGCGTCATCTAAGCCAACCGCCCGCGTCAGTCGTCCGAGACCCACCTGGCGGGCAGCGCTTCGAACGATGCTTCATTCCCAGGGATTCGGACGCTGCGGACATTATCGAGCGGCTTCCGCCGGGAGATTTTATATACGGCCGCCGGAGGTAGATTGCGCATGGTCCCGCCGACATGGGCAGCCTTGAGGCCCAGGCGATCGAGGATCGGCCGGGGCACCGGGCACCGCGGGCCATAGGTAAATTGATAGAAGGCCGCGCCGGGACGGAGATAGGTAAAAGCACCCAAGAGAATAGCCGTCACCTTTCTAGGCGACATGGATAGGATCGGCAGGCCGCTTACCACTGCACCGACCGGTTGGCCCTCGAAGAGATGCCCATGGTGGAGCCTCCCCGCATCCATCTGAAGCACGCGCGCCTTCGGAAAGCGGCGCTTCAATCCCGGAATAAATTCCGTTCCACACTCGATCAAGGTCAGATCGGATTCGCTCACGCCTCGAGCCAGCAGGGCACGAGTGAAGACACCGGTACCTGGCCCCAGTTCAATGATCGGGCCCTCCATCGGTGCGATTTCCTGCGTCATCAGCTTGGCAAGAGAATCTCCCGATGGCGCAATCGCTGCCACACGTAGCGGATTGCTGATCCAGGAGCGTAGGAAATAGAGAAAATCCGAAACGGCCGCATCCGGGGGCGGCAGTAAGGCTTCATCGGCGGAAAGCTGCCCCGCACCCCTCGCCCGGCACTTGCCGTCGCCATTGCAATTCCAAACCATGGAACTCTCCTGATCACCCTGATGCCGTTGCGACGCAATCCGCAGTGGACTGCACATATCAGATCCGCACGTGGCATTTTCAAGGAAATCCCGGACGCCACATCGCATTGGTGGAACAACGAGACTTTACCCGCATTAAGCGAGACGGACGATAGTTGCTGAGGGAGGGCGAAATGGATCAGCCGGTTACCGAGCCGCACGAGGAAGACACGGAACTGAAACGTGTCATCGGCCCTGGACTTCTCCTGTTGTTCATCGTCGGCGACATCCTGGGGACCGGTATTTATGCCCTTACGGGGCAAGTGGCAGCCAGGGTGGGTGGTGTCGTCTGGCTGCCCTTCCTGGTGGCTTTCGTCGTGGCGCTGTTGACGGCCTGCAGCTACCTGGAACTGGTCACCAAATATCCTCGCGCCGCAGGCGCGGCGCTTTATGCCAACAGGGCCTTCGGCATTCATTTCGTTACATTCCTGGTCGCCTTCGCCGTCATCTCGTCAGGCATCACGTCCGCGGCGACCGCCTCGCGCGCCTTTGCCTCCAATTTTTCCACCTCTCTCGGCCTCGATCTCGGAGCCTGGGGCGTTCCGCTGATTGCCGTCGGCTTCATCGTCCTGGTCAGTCTGATCAATTTCCGGGGTGTCGGCGAAAGCCTAAAGATGAACGTGTTGCTGACGGTCGTTGAGCTGACCGGCCTCCTGATCATCATTGCCATCGGCTTCTGGGCGATTGCCGGCGGCCAGGGCGATGTCTCCCGCGCCTGGACATTTGCGACCCCCGAGGGCAGCGGCATCTTCTGGCCGGTGATTGCGGCAACCACGCTCGCCTTCTTCGCCATGGTGGGCTTCGAGGACTCGGTCAACATGGCGGAGGAGTGCAAGGACCCCAGCCGCATGTTTCCGAAGGTGCTCCTGAGCGGTCTCGTTATTACTGGCCTCATCTACATTCTCGTCGCCATCTCGGCGATTACGCTCGTGCCGGCCGCCGAACTCGGCGAAGGGGAAACCCCGCTCCTCAAGGTCGTTCAGGCGGGCGCCCCCGGTTTTCCGATCAGCATCTTCGCCGTCATCACGATGTTCGCGGTCGCAAACTCCGCCCTGATCAACATGATGATGGCGAGCCGGTTGATCTACGGCATGAGCCGCGAAGGCGTATTGCCGGCCTCGCTGGGCAGGGTACACACAGTTCGTCGGACCCCGCATGCCGCGATCCTCTTTACGTCGCTGCTCGCGATTGCTCTCATATTGTTTGCGGGAGGTGTTCCGGCTCTGGGCGGTACAACAGCGCTGCTGCTGCTTTGCGTCTTCGCAGTAGTCAATGTATCGGTGCTGGTGCTGCGCAAGGACAAAGTCGGGCACAAGCATTTCCGCACGCCGACCTTGCTTCCGGTGCTGGGCGCAATCTCCTGCACCTTCCTCGCCGGTCCCTGGACCGGGCGCGATACGATCCAGTACGTGATCGCCGCCTTCCTGTTGGGCCTCGGCATCATCCTATGGTTTGCCACAGTGCAGATCATGCGCACCAGCCGGCAACCAGCATGACTAGGGTCTCGCCACGATTGAAAGCCGCCCGTCGTCGCCGACATGCGGTGTGACATCCAGATAGCTGGGCAGCCGCGGGTGGCTCGTATCCATCGGGTGGCTATGGGTGGCCGTAATGACCAGGACATCGGCGCCGGCCGCCTCCCCCGCCTGGACACCCGCGAGCACGTCTTCGAATACTAGAACATCCGAGGGTCTGACGCCGAGCCGTTCGGATCCGAGGATATAGCCCTGCGGGTTCGGTTTGCCGACCGTCACGTCTTCGGCGGTCACCATGTAGCGTGGTTGGGCAATTCCGGCAGCTTCGAGCCTGCGCTTGGCAAGCTCGATCGGAGAAGACGTCACGATTGCCCATCGTTCCGGAGGTATGGCGGACAGGAATTCGACCGCACCAGGTATCGGCACGACCCCCTCCACATCCTCGATCTCCCCTTGAAGGATCACATTCGCTTCGTACCTCGGATCGACGCCGGGAAGACTAAGTGCCGTGATGGTGTCGATGCCGCGCTTGCCGTGCATGGTGGGCAGGAATTTTTCCACATCAAGTCCCATAGCAGCCGCCCACCGTCCCCAGACGCGTTCGGCAGCAGCAATCGAGTTCAGGATCGTGCCGTCCATGTCGAATAGGAAAGCAGCATATCGTTTTTCCGGGAGAATGATTTTTGCTTCAGGCAAGGAGGACAAGGAAATTTCCTTTGCGCGGACAGGATAAGGAATCGAGCGACACTCGTCTCCCCTTTCGACTAGCCTGTGCTCGCGAGGGAGGCAAATGACGGATAGACTGATCTGCGCAGACAGTCAGTGCAAATGCGGTAAATTCTCCGTATCGCCAGGAACAACGTCCATTCCCCGGAGTTACCGCCTCGTGGTCGCGCCTCTTGCTTCCGCAAGCGATGCGGCGCGCCTTTCTCCAAGGAGGGATGAAGATGGACGACAAGACCAATCCGCGCGCTCCGGGCGGCATGCCCCAGGGCTCCGATGATCGCACTTTGACGAACCGCCAGGGCCACCCGATCACGAACAACCAGTCGCAGCGCACCGTCGGCAGCCGCGGTCCCGCGACGCTTGAGAACTACCAGTTCCTTGAAAAAATCACACATTTCGATCGGGAGCGTATTCCAGAGCGTGTGGTGCATGCCCGCGGCTTCGTCTGTTATGGCGGATTCGAGGCGACCGGAAAAATCGGCGAGGAGCCTGCCTCGAAATACACTCGCGCAAAACTCTTTCAGACGGCGGGGAAGAAAACGCCGCTTGCAATACGCTTCTCCACAGTGATCGGCGGCCGCGACTCCTCCGAAGTCGCGCGTGACCCGCGCGGCTTTGCGGTGAAGTTCTACACCGAAGACGGCAACTGGGATCTCGTCGGCAACAATCTCGCGGTCTTCTTCATCCGCGACGCCATCAAGTTTCCGGATGTGATCCATTCGCTGAAGCCAGACCCCATCACCTTCCGGCAGGAGCCGAACCGCATCTTCGATTTCATGAGCCAGACACCGGAATCGATGCACATGCTGACGCATCTCTTCAGCCCGCGCGGCATCCCCGCGAGTTATCGGCACATGGAAGGATTTGGGGTCAACACCTACAAGATGGTCAATGCACAGGGCGACACGATGCTCGTGAAATACCACTTCCATCCGCGCTGTGGCCTCGCCAGCTTGACGGCGGCCGAGGCGGCAAAGGTACAAGGACAGGATCTCGGTTCCGCCTCCAAGGACCTCTATGAATCCATCGAGAGGGGCGACTATCCGCAATGGGATATGTACGTCCAGATCATGGAGGATCACGATCATCCCGAACTCGACTGGGATCCGCTGGACGACACCAAGATCTGGCCGGAGAAGGATTTCCCGCTTCGGCACATCGGTGTCATGACGCTGAATCGCAACGTCGAAGACCACTTTAACGAAAACGAACAGATCGCTATGGGCACAGGCGTGCTGGTCGACGGCCTCGATTTCTCCGACGACAAGATGCTGGTCGGCAGGACTTTTTCCTACTCCGACACGCAGCGCTACCGCGTCGGTACAAACTATCTGCAACTGCCAGTCAATCAGCCGAAGAATTCAAAGGTCTCCACCAATCTCAACGGCGGACAAATGTCCTATCGTCGCGACCTTGCCCCGGGACAGAATCCGCATATCAACTTCGAACCGTCGATCCATAACGGGCTGCACGAGGCTACGCAGGAAGCGCCCAACAATCCGCCGGAGATCCATGGCCGCCTGACGCGCAGCGTCATCGAACGCCGCAACGACTATATCCACGCCCGCGGCCGCTATTGCACGATGATGGATTGGGAGCGCGACGATCTCGTCTTCAATATGTGCGACCTGCTTGGCCAGTGCGAACGCGACGTGCAGGAACGGATGGTCTGGCATTTCTTCATGGTTCATGACGATTATGGCAAGCGCGTTGGCGAAAAGCTCGGCATCTCCGCCAATGATGTCAAACATCTCGGCCCGCTGCCGAAGCAGGTTTTGACCGAAGCCGAAAACAAGCGCCTGCAGAACCTCGGTAACAACGGCGACAAGATCGATCCCACAGTCTGGGGCCAGTGGACCAGTTCCGTCAAGAACCACCGCGCTTCCGCGGAGGAAGTGCTGACAGGAAAGCTGCCGGCCCAAGGCATGACGCAAAGTCAGGCTGCGGAATAACGGTCCTTTCTCCGGCCTTCCAGGAGGGCCGTCATTACAAACGCATAGGGACGCGCTTGGCTGCATGCGACGCCCGGCGCTATTCCCATGGCGATACTCATGCCGCCTGGAATCGCGCCAGCCGTTGGCGACGCTTTGGCGACCGTCTTGCCGCTTTCGGCCGATCTGCGATAAAGCTCGCGAAAAAGCGAAGCGGAGGAGCACGTGACTGCAGTTTCTATCCGGCATGCGGATCTCGCCGATCGCGGCGTACTGATTACCGGCGGCGGATCAGGCATTGGGGCCGCTCTCGTCAAGGGTTTTGCGGCCCAGGGCAGCAAAATCGCTTTCCTTGACATCGCCGAGCAAGAGAGTCGAAGATTGGCCGACCGCGTGTCGGAAAAGTCCGCCCACCCGGTTATTTATCTAAAAGCCGACCTGCGTAACGTCGCCGAGACTCGCGCCGCCGTGGACGAAGCCGCCGCTAGGCTGGGTTCGCTGTCCGTACTCGTCAACAATGCCGGTTGGGACGACCGGCATGACTTCGATGCGGTAACGGAAGAATACTGGGACCATAGCCAGGATATCAATCTGAAGCAGATGTTCTTCGTCTCGCAGGCGGCTGTGCCCCATATGCGAAAGACCGACGGCGGCGCGATCGTCAATTTCTCCTCGATTGCCTATCTGCTCAATATGGGAGAGCTGCCGGCCTACACGACCGCCAAGGCCGGCATCATCGGGCTGACGAAGAGCCTGGCCGGAAGACTTGGGCCGGAGAACATCCGCGTGAACGCCATTCTGCCGGGCATGATCGTCACAGAACGGCAGAAAAAACTTTGGCTGACAGAGGAAGGCATCGGCGCGATGATCGAACGCCAGTGCCTGAAGCGGGTGCTGGTGGCCGAAGACCTCGTCGGCCCATGCCTGTTCCTTGCTTCCAACGCCTCCGCCGCCATGACGGCTCAGACGATCGTCATCGACGGAGGCGCTTTGTAGAGCGATTCCAGCAGAACTATCCGATGAATTGCCGCGCGGGCTCCCGGTGGAAGAGCCCGCGCGGCCTGGAGGTCAGCTTACTCCGCTGGAGAGAGAGCGGGCGCCGCCTCCGTGCCGTGCTGCCGCAGAGGGCGGCTGCCGGTAAGCAAACGTGCCAGCATGTAGAAGACCGGCGTCATGAAGATGCCGAAGAAGGTCACGCCGATCATGCCGGAGAAGACCGCGATACCCATGGCGGCGCGCATTTCCGAACCCGCCCCCGTCGAGACGACCAGCGGCACGACGCCCATGATAAAGGCCATGGATGTCATCAGGATTGGCCGCAGGCGCAGCCGGCTCGCCTCCACCGCCGCCTGGAATGGCGTCCGACCCTGGAACTCCAACTCCCGGGCGAACTCCACGATCAGGATCGCGTTCTTCGCCGAAAGCCCCACCAGCACCACCAGCCCGATCTGGGTGAAGATGTTGTTGTCTCCACCGGTGAACCAGACGCCCGTCAATGCGGCAAGCACACCCATGGGCACGATCATGATGATCGCAAGCGGCAAGGTCAGGCTCTCATACTGCGCGGCGAGCACGAGATAGACGAGCAGCAGTGCCAGCGGGAAAACGACGACGCTCGAATTGCCTGCCAGGATCTGCTGATAGGTGAGATCGGTCCATTCGAAATCGATCCCCGAAGGCAGCGTCTCGTCGAGGATCTTTTCGATCGCCGCCTGCGCCTGCCCCGAGGAAAAGCCCGGTGCCGGACCGCCGTTGATGTCGGCGGAAAGGAAGCCGTTGTAGCGCGTGGCGCGTTCCGGCCCCGTCTGCGCATCCACCTTCAGCAGTGCCGAGAGGGGGATCATCTGGCCCGACTGCGAACGGACCTTCAACTGGCCGATGTCCTCAGGCTTGGCGCGGAATTGCGCATCCGCCTGAACCCGGACGCTGTAGGTACGGCCAAAGGCGTTGAAGTCGTTGACATAGAGCGAACCGAGATAGATCTGCAGCGTTTCGAAGACATCGGTCACCGAGACGCCGAGCTGCTCGGCCTTGGCCCGGTCCAGATCCGCGTAGAGCTGCGGCACGTTGATCTGGAAGCTCGAGAAGATGCCGGCCAGTTCCGGCGTCTGGTAGGCCTTTGCAAGCACTGCCTTCGCCGCTTCGTCGAGCGCCTGATTGCCGAGGCCGGCTCGATCCTCGATCTGCAGCTTGAACCCACCCGTCTGGCCGAGACCGTTGACCGGCGGCGGCGGGAACATGGCGATGAACGCATCCTGGATACCGGCATATTTCTGGTTCAACGCCATGGCGATGGCGCCGCCCGAAAGCTCAGGCGACTTGCGCTTTTCGAAGTCGTCGAGGATCGCAAAGACGATGCCCGCATTTGAGCCGATCGTGAAGCCGTTGATCGACAGCCCCGGGAAGGCGATAGCGTGTTCGACGCCCGGCTGCTCCATGGCGATGTCGCTCATTCGCTTGATGACGTCTTCCGTACGGTCGAGCGTCGCCCCGTCCGGAAGCTGGGCAAAGCCGATCAGATATTGCTTGTCCTGAGCCGGCACGAACCCGCCAGGGACGGCATTGAACATGCTGTAAGTCAGGGCGACCAGAGCGAGATAGATGACCATCACGAGGCTCTTGCGCGAAAGCAGCCCGCCGACAGTGCGCCCGTAGCCGTTCGAGGCGGCTCCGAAGGCACGGTTGAAGCCACGGAAGAACCAGCCGAAGATGGCATCCATGAACCGCGTCAACCAGTCCTTCTTGGCGTGGTGGTCCTTGAGCAGTAGGGCTGCCAGCGCCGGCGACAGAGTGAGCGAGTTGATCGCCGAGATGACGGTCGAGATTGCGATCGTCAGCGCGAACTGCCGGTAGAACTGGCCGGACAGGCCCGAGATGAAGGCGAGCGGTACGAAAACGGCGACCAGAACCAGCGCGATCGCAATAATCGGGCCGGATACTTCCTTCATGGCGCGATAAGTCGCGTCCCGCGGACTGAGCCCGCTCTCGATATTGCGCTCGACGTTTTCCACGACGACGATCGCATCGTCGACCACGATGCCGATCGCGAGCACCAGCCCGAACAACGTCAGCGCGTTGATCGAGAAGCCGAAGGCATACATCACCGCGAACGTGCCGATGATCGAGACGGGAACGGCAATCAATGGGATGATGGACGCCCTCCAGGTCTGAAGGAAGAGGATGACCACGAGAACGACAAGCGCGATTGCTTCGAGCAGCGTTTCGATGACCTTCTCGATCGACGCACGCACGAACTTGGTCGTGTCATAGACGATTTCATATTTGACGCCGGAGGGCATAGCCAGCTGGAGTTCGTCCATCGTCGCCCGCACATTGTCGGCGATCTGGATTGCGTTCGAACCGGGCGCCTGCAGGACAGCAACGGCTACGGCGGGCTGTCCATCAAGCAGAGAGCGCAATGTGTAGTCAGCAGCCCCGAGCTCGATACGCGCAACGTCGCGAAGCCGCGTGATCTGGCCTCTCTCGCCGCTCTTGACGATGATGTTGCCGAATTCCTCCGGCGTCTGGAGACGGCCCTGGGCGTTGACGTTGAGCTGCAAATTGACGCCTTGCGGGCTCGGTGACGCACCGATAATGCCTGCTGCGGCCTGGACGTTCTGCGAACGGATCGCATTGCTGATGTCGCTTGCGGCGAGCGAATGTTCAGCCGCCTTCTGCGGATCGATCCAGACGCGCATGGAATAGTCGCCCGCCCCGAAGACCTGCACCTGCCCGACCCCCTCGATCCGTGCGAGCCGGTCCTTGATGTTCAGCGTCGCATAGTTGCGGAGATAGGTGATGTCGTAGTTGCCCCCGGTGGAGACCAGGTTTACGACCATGATGAAGTCGGGTGAGCTCTTTACCGTGGTTATGCCGAGCGCGCGGACTTCGGCAGGCAGGCGAGGTTCGGCTTGCGAAACCCGGTTCTGTACGAGCTGCTGCGCCTTGTCCGGGTCCGTGCCGAGCTTGAAGGTGACGGTAACATTGAGAACGCCGTCGGAGGTCGCCTGGCTCGACATGTAGAGCATGTCTTCGACGCCGTTGATCGACTCTTCAAGAGGCGTGGCAACCGTCTCGGCGATAACCGTCGGGTTCGCGCCGGGATAGGTGGCGCGCACGACCACTGACGGCGGTACCACCTCGGGATATTCTGAAATCGGAAGAGCGCGCATGCCGATAAGGCCGGCGACCACGATAAGGATCGACAGGACGGCTGCGAAAACCGGTCTATCGATAAAAAACCGGGAAATATTCATGTCAAAGCCCTCTCTCCGGGGATGAACAAGAAACGGAAAGCGCCCGTCCCGCAGCCGGAGGGCTGCAGGCGACAAAGGCGTCGGTGATATTTTGAGGCCGACCGGCCGTTGCCGGTCGGCAGATTACTTCGTGGCGACCTTCGCCTCGTCCTTCGGCTCTACGACGGCACCCGGACGGATCCGCTGAAGGCCGTTGACGACGATCCGATCGCCGGGATTGAGGCCCTTTTCGACGATCCGCATTCCTTCAACCGTTGAACCCAGCTCCACCTGCCGGTATCCGACGGTATTGTTTGCATCCACCACAAAGACGAACTTCTTGTCCTGGTCGGTGCCGACTGCCTTTTCGGTGACCAGGAGATGATCTTCCGCTTTCGGCTGCCCCATGCGAACCCGCACGAACTGGCCGGGAAGCAGACGACCGCCCGGATTATCGAAGACGGCGCGCACGCCGATCGTCCCGCTCGAGGCATTCACCTCGTTGTCGATAAGCTGCAGCTTGCCGCGGATAGTTACGTCATCGTCTGCAAGCGTGCTTACTTCGACCGGCACCTGCTCGATAGCGGGAGTGCCATTCGCGGAGGGGAGCTGCGACAGTACTCGCCCCACCAGTTCCTCGCTGGCGTCGAAGCTCGCATAGATCGGGTCGCTGGACACCAAGGTCGTCAGCGGTGCAGCCTCAGAACCTGCCGCCACGAGATTTCCAATGGTAATTTCCAGCTTGCCAACCCGGCCAGCGATCGGCGCACGGATCTCGGTATAGTCGAGATTGAGCTGCGCCACCCTCAGAGCCGCCTTGGCGGACTGCAGATTGGCCAACGCCTCGCTCTGTGCGCTCTGCCGCTGGGCAAGATCACTCTGGGAGATGGTGTTCTTGGCCGCGAGGTTTTTGCCGCGTTCCAGTTCTGTGGCGGCAAGCTGGACCTTCGCTTCGGCTGAAGCAACCTGTCCTTCGGCTTGAGCGACAGACGCCCTGTAGGGCTCCGGATCGATCGTCACCAGAAGGTCTCCCGCCTTGACCAATCCGCCTTCGCGGAAATGGACCGACTGGATAATGCCGCCGACGCGCGGACGGATCTGCACCCGGTCGACAGCTTCCAGCCGGCCGGAAAATTCCTGCCACGTCGTAACACTACGTGGTTCGACCGTGGCGACGGTGACCGGAACAGCGGGCGCCTGCGCGGATGCCGACGCAGGCGCTGCATTCGCACCCTGCGGCAGGTCGAGATAGACCGAAGCTCCTGCGATCAAGGCGGCAGTGCCCAGTCCGGTGCCCCACAGGGCCCAGTTCTTGATCTTCGATGTCATTATACTCTCCTTGCGGCCCAGTAATACGGCCGCCATTGCCTTCAAATATTACAACTTACGCACTTAATTCTCGGACGAATTCCGCAAACTCGGAGCACAAGGGCTCCATCCATTTGCCGTCGCCGTCCCTGTAAATGCCCGTCCAGCCATAGCCGGCCGGGAAAATCTTGCGTCGCACCTGAACTCCGGAAGCAGCAAGCCGATCGGCATAGCCGATTGCCTCATCCCGCAATGGATCATCATCCGATGTCACGATCAGAGCCGGAGCGACATCCAAAAGGCGCGAACAGAGGCAGGGTACCGCATAGGGGTGCTGGAACCCGCATGCCGAGCGGAGATAATGACTCCAGCCGGCCGCCCAACGCTCCCCCATGCCGATTTCATCCGCCTTGCGGAAGGACTTCGTCGCCATCATAGGATCGATCATCGGCGAAAGAAGAACCTGACCGTTTAGCTGACCCGGCATCTGGTCGCGGGCCTTCAGAGCCACACCTGCGGCGACATTGCCCCCCGCTTCATCACCGGCAACCAACAGCAGCGATTTTGCGCCGCCGAACTGCTTGCGGCGGCTGCTCAGGCAATCAAGCGCCCTGAAGGCATATTCCATCGCCTGAGGAAAAACGTTGTGCGAGACGCTGCTGTAGTCAGCCTCCAGCACCACCGCACCTGTTTCCGCCAGAGCCTTTCCGATCGGATGCTCAGGCTCGGCGCGCCTCTCATCCAGAAAGGCTCCTCCGCGAAGATAAAGCACCAGCGGCGGCGTCTTGCCCTTTGCCGTGCCTTCATACAGACGCATGGGCACAGGCGGCTTTGCCGACCTGTCGAACGCTATGTTTTCCCATTGCACCGTCATTGAAAAATCTCGCTCGGCACCCTTAGTGACAGGGGTGCTTGTCGCCAATCTCAAAGCTGATATTATTATTCGACCAAAATCATACTAGATCACGACATTCGACAACACTGTTCCAAATTTCAGGACAATGCTGCGACGCAGCGGAGACAGATCACATGGACCAGCTTTCAGCAATGCGCGTCTTCGTGCGCGTGGTGGAAACGGGCAACTTCACGCGCGCTGCCGCGACCCTCAACATGCCCAAGACCACGGTCACCAATCTCGTTCAGAGCCTTGAGGGGCATCTTCGCACGATGCTACTCAACCGAACGACCCGCAGGGTGATGGTGACCACCGATGGCGCACTCTATTACGAGCGGGCAGTGCAAATCCTGTCCGAGCTGGACGAACTCGATGGTAGCATGTCCAATTCCCAGACGCAGCCCTCTGGCCGTGTGCGAGTGGAAATGGCTGGCGCCTTTGCAGACCTGCTCGTTATCCCGTCGCTCTGCGACTTCTATCAGCGATATCCGCAGATCAAGTTGGATATTGGCGTGGGCGATCGGCTTGTAGACTACATTGCAGAAAACGTCGACTGCGCGCTGCGTGCCGGTACGCCGACCGACCAGTCGTTGATCGCCCGTAAAGTCGGGGAGATCAGCATGCAGGCCTATGCAGCGCCTCTTTACATCCGCAATAGAGGGGAGCCTCAACATCCCAGGGATCTTGGAGCCGATCATTTTTCGGTGGGTTATCTGAACGCCAACGCGGGCCGCGTGATGACGCTGGAGTTTACGCGAGGCGAAGAGATCGCTGAAATCACCCCCAACTACATTGTGTCCGTCAACGACGCCCGTTCCTACGTGAACGCCGCGATCTCCGGCATGGGCATCGTTCAGGCGCCGCGCTTCATGGTCCGTGAGGCCGTGGAGAAAGGCGATCTGGTCCAGGTGCTCCCGGACTGGAATTGCGAACCCCTGCCCCTCTACATCGTCTATCCACAGACCCGCCACCTCAGCAACAAGGTACGGGTCGTCGTCGACTGGCTCGCAAAACTCGTGCAAAACCTGAAGGTCGAGGAAAATCGCGAGCAGATCCGCAAGGCCAGCTAAAGATATCGTCGCGAGGGCCGAGAAACCGTACCTTCGGAATTTTGGTGCCTCGACTCATCCGAGAATGATAAGCGCTGCCAGAAGGGTCTTTGTTGGCGATCGGAATACACAGATCATGACACGCTGGGGACATGTCGCAATCGCCGTTATGGGTGGCATCGCAGCCGCCCTTCACGTCGGCAAAGTCCCGCCCGCGATTCCCATGCTCCGCGCAGAACTCGGCATCGATCTCGTCGCCGCAGGCTGGCTTATGGGCTTGGTGAGCGTGCTCGGGGCAGCTTGCGGTATATTCATTGGCCGCTTTACGGACTACCTCACCCACCGCCGGGCTATGGCCCTCGGTCTCGGCCTGCTCATTGCGGGAAGTCTTATGGGAGCCGGCTCGAATTCCGAAATGCTGCTCCTTGCGAGCCGTACCATCGAGAGTGTGGGCCTGATTATGGCCTCGGTCGCGGCACCCGGCCTGATCGCTGCTTCCATCGATGCCCGCGATACCGGTCTTGCATTTGCTCTTTGGGGTATCTGGATTCCGGCAGGCGTGTCGGCAATGATGATGATCTCGCCGTTCCTCCTGTCGGGTTTCGGCTGGCGTGGGTCATGGATCTTTGCCGCCGCCGTCAGCCTGATCCCGATGGTCGCGCTGATGCTTATAAAAGTCCCGAAGCCTGCTCATGCCGATCGATCCTTTACATCGCTTGCGACGGCGGTGCGCCTGACCGCCATACAGCCGATGTCATGGGTCATTGCCGGAATCTTCCTTGCCTACAGCTCCAGCTTTATGGCGGTCTTCGGGTTCCTGCCGACACTGCTCATCGAAGAAATGGGGATCAGCCTTACCGCCGCCTCGATCATGACCGCGCTTGCTGTGTTGGCAAATGCCGTGGGAAATGTATTGGGCGGCCTCCTTGCCCGTTGGGGCGCACCCCGCTGGACGCTCATTGCCGGCCCCTGCATAATGCTGACGCTCACCGCCTTTGTCGTCTTCGGCTACGGCTTTCCACTCTGGCTTCGGTATGGAGCCTCCGTCGCCTACGCGGTCTCCGGTGGCCTCTTGCCCGCAACGATCATGGGTTCCTTGCCTGTCTATGCGCCTCGCCGGGATCTGGTCGGGACGTTCAGCGGCTTCGTGATGCAAGGCTCCAATATCGGCCAGTGCTTCGGTCCGATGCTGCTGGCATCGATCGTCGCGGCCTCCGGCTGGTCCGGGGCGCCCTACTATATCCTTGGCACGACTTCGCTGGGTTTCGTCCTCGCCCTTTGTCTCCGGCAGATGGAACAACGAATCGCTGCGCAGGCGGCTTAGCCGTATGGCGACTGACAGGGGCGGCGTGGACCTCCGTCGAATGGCTGGTAACTGTTATCGTCCGGGCGATAAGAGCGGTAGCGGCCGAAGCACCATTCCTCGTGAATCCCTACCGGAGCAGCATTATCTGCCGCCTCAGGCTCCGCATAATCGGCCCGCATGCCGTAAGCCGGCTGATCATCATAGGGAATTTCCTCTGGCCGAGGAGGCCTCCCATCATCGTAGGACTGATTAGCGGACCTGGCCGCGGCATCCTCCGCGATGGGCGCGGCAGCCTGCGCCGGTGCAGCGCCTGGCGCCCGGCACTGACGCCGCGAACTTCCCCCATAGGGTTGATAACTGTTGTCCTCGACGCGGTAAGAGCGATAGCGGGCATAACACCACTGAGCGTGAGCGGCGTTGATCGATGGGGACGAAGGGGTTGCTCCCCCCACCTCCCGGGCCGCGGGCATTGTCTTGCTCATCTCATCAGACGGTTTTGGGCCGATCGAGGCAGTGAAGGTATTGTCGACCTCATTGCTTGCGCCGCCAACTCCGGAAGCCGGTGCAGCCGTCGGTGTTACAGGCGTAGGCGCCGCGGCAACCGGCGGCAATCGCTCTAAATTCTGCCCGGACGTGTCCACCGGCTTTGGCCTCGTGGTCCAGAGGTCAGGTGTGTTTATGTGAGCGAATTTATGCGGCTCTGGTTCGGCGATTACGTTGGCCGTAATGATCACTCCGCTCAAGAAGACCAGCACGAGCAGCACAAGGCTCGCCAAAAAGAGAAGGATGGGCTTCATGACCGCGCTCCCATAAAAGGTTTACGCTCCAAATGCCGGCCCAGGCCTCTCGGTTCCGCTTAAAAAAGCGAAATGGACCAAGGTCTGATTCACGGATGATTACACCGCGAAATCGTGCCCTACCCTCAAACCGTTGTCAGAAAGAATGGTGGGTGATGTAGGGCTCGAACCTACGACCCGCTGATTAAGAGTCAGCTGCTCTACCAACTGAGCTAATCACCCAAGAACCGACTGTTGCGAGGCGTCCTCGCCAGCGGTGTGAGGGCGTATAAAGGGGAACTTCCGGCTTGTCCAGCGCTCCTGCGAAAATTATTTGCCCGAGCAGCCAAAAAATCATTGCAGGTGAAACCTGCAGGCGTCCGAGTTAGGCCCAATTCCTTCTCAACAGACAAATGGAAACCCTTTCAACGGGTTAGTATCGGATGCGTCACCGTCGATAGATCAACCATATCAGATATCCAGATCACCTTCCGCAATCCTTACAGCCTGCCCGCCGATGCGGCCCCTTGCGATATCGCCGTCTTTCACATCGATATGCAGATGAAGGTAGGACGGCCTGCCCATCTCGATCCCCTGCTCCACCAAGATCGGATGGTGCCCGTCGGGAAGGGAATCGAAGTGGCGGATCGCACCCGACAGCGCCGCGACCGCCGCGCCCGTCGCCGGATCTTCCGAAATCCCCATATCCGGAGAAAACATGCGCGCGTGAAATTTCGCCTGGTGGTTTACGCCGCCGCGGCAATAGACATAGGCGGAAGCAAGTCCACCCTCGACAAACGGGGCAGCTTTCTCCCAAAGGGCCGGATCGAACTCGAGGTTGCGAACGACTCCGATATTGTGCAGTGGAATCATCACGAACGGAACGCCCGCGCTCCAGATCGAGGCGACGTGGTTCTCAAAGCCGATATCGCTCTGCTTGACGCTCAGCGCATCAGCCAGACCCTGCCGATCAAGCGGAAGATTGATCCGCTGTGATTTCCTGGGCAGGTCGAATTCTGCAAATCCAACCTCGCCCGCGCGCAGACGCACCGCGCAACGCACCGGCCCGACATTCTCCTCCAGCACGCAGACGAGATCCAAATCAACCTCGCCTGCGCGGTAGTCGCGCTCGGCAAGCGCGACCGCCGTGCCGACCGTCGGATGCCCGGCGAAAGGCAGCTCTCTGCCCGGCGTAAAGATGCGTAGCCGGGCGGCGTAGGCGGGATTTTCGGAAGGCTGCACAAAAACGGTTTCGGAAAGATTTATTTCCTTGGCTATGGCCTGCATGGTTTCATCTGCCAGACCGTCTGCGTCGAAAATTACTGCCAGCGGATTGCCGGAAAGCTTCTTATCGGTAAAGACGTCATAGATGCTGTAGCGACGCGCCAACGGAAACTCCCTCCATGATTCCGATCGCGTCAAACTGCCCGACCGGTTGGTCTCGCGCAACCCTATTCGGCAAGCGTTTGCCTCTCTCGGAAATACCAGTCGAGAACCGGCAGCATGCCGACGTTGTAGGGATGGGCGGCGTGATCTCCCGACCGGATCGCCACTGGTCCGGCAATTTCCTTGTCCTCGGCAACCTGCATATGCCGCTCGATCCGGGCGATCATCTCATCCGCCGTCAGTGCAAAACGGAAAAGGCGAAACAACGTCACCGCCCGATGAAAATGAGCCACATAATATCCGTGGCTTACCTTTGCGTCCTGCAGATCTATCCCCGTCTCTTCCAGCACTTCGCGCCGCATGTTGCGCTCCGGATCGCAGAAACCGTCCACGACGTCCTCCGGTTCGAAGGAGCCGCAGGCAAAATAGACCATGCCCGCATTGGCGGTATGCTCACCCATCCGAATGGCAACCAAGGCACCATCGGACGATTCCAGAACCGGATAGGCATAGATGTGAAGGCCACCGTGCCGTTCCGGCTGCTTTCGCCACCAGAGGAAAGTGGAGAAAGGAACGATGTGCCCTTCGCTGAAAAGACCATCCCACTCCAGACCTATACGCCGCTGCAGAATCATCCGGCCATCGAAGAGCGCCGGTTTGGCCGCGACCTCCCGCACCCAGTTTTCGGCAGCAGCCTCGCGTTCGGCAATATGGAAAGGATGATTGCCTGTGAGGACGCGCATCTGGACACTTTTCACGTGAAAGACGGTCCTCTCCCGCGGCCAGCCGCAAAAATCTTCGGAAAGGCCGGCGGTCATGCGATCTCCAGCGTCATCACGAGGGGACAATGGTCGGAAGCCTTCGGCCGATCCCAGCCGATCCGCGGGAAGCGCTGCACCTCCTGGCCAGGAGGAAAAACCGTGCGATAGGGTTGCCCACCTCTGACAATCTCCGGAATTACGTCCTGGTTGCGCTCCGCAAGCGCCGGCGATAGCCAGATATAATCCAGCTGGCAAAGATGCTGCTCTTCCGGACCACGGGCATGATAGAGGGTCCAGCGATCCATCACATCCCGCCGCTGCACGGGATTGATGGCAAAACCGTCGTCGGTGAAGACGTCGAGGGCGCTGACCACCTCCTGCCGCGGCTCGAACCGGTAACCCTCGCGCCGGGTGCCGATCACCTGCACTTTTTCCTGGTAGTCGTTCATATCGCCGCAGATTGCGAAATTCTTGTCCGCTGTCCGTCCCGTGCCGAAGCGACGTTCAACGATATGGCGAACCGCTTTTGCCTCTGCGACGCGGATTGCCATGGTGCCGGTACGTCCGTCGCCGTTGTCGCGGGCGCTGCTCATGGATTTGAAGTGGACGACGTAAAGCGAAAAAGGCCTGCCGCCGATCTTCAGATCGAGTTCCAGGCAATCCCGCTTGAAGATCTTGTCGTGCGGCTGGTTGGTCAGCGCCAGGTCGCCATTGAACAGGTCGAGATCCTGATAAGTCAACATCGCGTGGCTGCGCACATCGACAACCTCGATCTTCTCTCCATCGCGCGTCTCCTCGCGCATCAGTACCGCCACATCGATTCCGCGGGAATCGTTCCCCTCGACAAGGTACTTCTGGCGGTAGCCGTTACCGACCATGCGGTAGAGGTAGCCGTATTCGAATGCCTGCAGCGCCGGCATATTGTCGACCTCCTGCAAGCAGAGGATGTCGGCATCGGCTTCCGCAATGGCAAGGGCCGAAAGCTGGCGCGTGTCATCCGTCTCTGCGATCTGGCGGGCCTGTTCGAGCTGATTATAAATCGCCTTGTCCTGCACCTCGTAGAGCCTGAGCACGCGATCCTGGCGAAGCTGATTGCGCCAACCTGAGAAATCGAATCTGGTCATCAGGTTTTCGATGTTGAACGTGCCGAGACGCAGCGCCATCCGGAGGTTTCCCTATTCCTGTCAGCACCATAACGAGACGTTTGCCGAATGGCTACAGCCGCCAGGCCGAATGGATCGCAACCTCAAGCACGTCCCCCGCCTTCGCCGGCTGGCGGCTGAAGGCGCGCAAAGTCTGGCCGTCCGGCAGGGCAAGGCGCAACGCGTACCGTTCACCCTCGAACAAGACGGAAAGCACGGTAGCCGGAATACCGTTCGGCACGACTTCGACATCCTGCGGACGCACGAGCACATCGGCGGCCGGTCCGCTGCGGGACTTCGCCAGCATCGCCTGCATCGCAGGCCAGTCCAGAAGGCGCTTGTCATCATGCGGTGATGCAAGCGACAGGACCGCCCCTTGTCCGACCAAGCCACCGACGAGCCGGCCTTCCGGCCGTGCATAGATCTCTTCCGGCGTTGCCACCTGCAGCAGCCGTCCTTCCGACATGACAGCCACATCCGTGGCCAGCGCCATGGCTTCCGCCTGGTCGTGAGTGACATAGATCATCGTTGCACCCGAGCGGGCATGGAACTCGCGAAAGGTCTCCTCCATCTCCTGGCGCAGATGCCGGTCGAGATTAGCGAGCGGTTCATCGAGCAGAACCACGTCAGGTTCCGTAACCAGGCAACGGGCCAGCGCGACGCGCTGCCGCTGTCCGCCGGAAAGATCGGCGGGGCGGCGATCGGCGTAGCTTTCCAGCCGGACGGCTGCAAGCGCCTCCGCGACCTTGCGCTGTCGCTTCTCCCTGGAGACGCCGCGCACCTTGAGCGGAAAGCCGACATTTTCGGTGACGCTCATATGCGGCCAGAGCGCGTAGGACTGGAAGACCATCGCCATGTTGCGGTGCTCAGGTGGCACCATCTCGCCAGCGTCCGCCAGCACGCGTTCGCCAAGCAGGATGGAACCGTCAGTCGGCTGTTCGAAACCCGCAATCATCCGCAGAACCGTCGTCTTGCCGCAACCGGATGGCCCGAGCAGCGCCAGGAAGCCGCCTTCCCTTACGGTCAGCGACACGTCGTTGACCGCAGGTCTGCCGCCCATTTCGAATGACTTCGAGAGGCGGTTCAGGATCAGCTTCGCCACGGCACCACACCTTTCGGCAATCGTTTCGCCATCAGTTCCAACACGATCATCATCGCCACCACCATGACCACCACGAGCACGGAAAGCGCCGACGCGAGATTAAAACTTCCGCTGTCATCGAGATTGTAGATCGCCACGCCGAGCGTCTGCGTGCCCGCCGACCAGAGAAGCGCAGAGATCGTCAACTCGTTGCAGGCGATCAGAAAAACGAGGATCACCGAGGCACCAGCTGCTGGAGCCACGAGCGGCACGAGGATGTCTCTGAGCCGGCGGCCGAAGCCGGCGCCGGCAAGCCTTGCCGCCTCCTCGAGCGACGGATCGACCTGGCGGAATGCGCTGACAACCGGTTTCAAGCTTACAGCGAAGAAGCTTGAGAAATAGGCGATCAGGATGATCCAGATTGTTCCGTAAATGGAGACGCCAATGATCGGGATAGGCGCGGCAAAGAGCAGGATGAAGGCAACCGCTAGCACGATGCCCGGCAGTGCATAGGGAATTTCGGCCAGTGCCGATATGACACGGGTAAAGCGGCTTTTTCCTCGCACGAGGAAATAGCCGGTGAGCACTGTCACCACAAGGAGACCGAAGGCCGTGCCAAGCGAGAGACCGATCGAATTGGTGAAGGCGGTGCGCGTCACCGCCTGCCGGAAGAGAATTTCCCGATAAGCGTGAAGCGTAGCGGTCGAGGTGCTCAACGGCACTCCATAGGCAGGCGCCAGGGAGCTGGCGACGAGAGCCGTCAAAGGCATGAAAAGGATCACGAAGATCGTCAGCCAGAGTCCCAGTTCCGCCGTCCGGCGCCAACTCCCCAACCGGAAGACCGCGACTTGGCCCGAAAGGCCGATGACGCGATAGTCGCGTCCACGCAGCACCCTTTCCTCAACGGCAAGACCAGCGATCGACAGGATGGCGATAAGCGCGGATAGAAGAGAAACGTCTCCAAACGTGCCGGGACCGAAGCTTGCGAATTTCGAGTAGATGAGCGTCGGCAGCGTATAGATCGAGGCCGGGATGCCGAGGATCGCCGGGATGCCGAAATTGCCGACGCAGGACACGAAGGCAATCGCTGCTCCGGCCGTGAAGCCTGGTAGCGACAGCGGCAGGATGACATCTCTCAGCACCTGCCAGGACGATGCTCCGGCAAGCCTTGCAGCCTCCACCCCATCACGCGGCAAGGCTAGCAAGCCTGCTCTGAGCGAGAGATAGACGAGCGGTGCGTTCTGCACACCGTAGAGAAGCGCGATCCCCCCGATCGAATAGAGCGGCTGCGGCGAGCCGAGCGGCGGAGCGAGACCGATCGCCTTGAGGAGGGTGCTGGAAGGACCTGTCATGCCGATCCATGAGAGCGCCGTCACCTGCGGCGGGATCATCGTCGGCAGCATGAAAAGGAAGCCCAGCGCGGTCCTGCCGCGGATATCGAACAGCGTCAGCAACAACGCGAAGCCGCCACCGAGAAGCACAGCCGCGAGCATCCCGAAGAACGAGGTGAAGAGCGTATTATAGGCCGCCTGCCAGACCCCCGGATCGCCGAGCATCTGACGAGCGCCACCCTGCATGGCGGAAGCGATGCCGGTCACGGCCAGCCGCCCGAGCGGCAGCGCGCTGAGAAAGAAGATCACAGTTATGACAAAAGGAAACAGCCAGCGTGGCTGGCTGTTTCCCCGATGTGAGGCTCGCGTCATAAGGCGCTTATATCAGCCTTTGATGCCAAAGATATCCGAGAAGGTTTTGACGTCCTTCTCAGAGTTTTTCAGAGCTTCCGACGCCTTAATCGGCAGCACCTTGATCTGGTCGCGCGGCGGGTAGCCGGCCGGCAGATCGACACCCTTGCGAGCCGGAATGTAGCCGAGCTTTGCCGCGACCTTTTGACCGTTTTCGGACAGAAGATAGTCGATGAATTTCTTGGCAGCGTCCGCATGTTTGGTGGAAGCAAGGATTGCAGCCGGTTCGGTGACGGCGGAAACACCTTCCTTGGGGAAGACGAACTCGACCGGCGCGCCCTTGGCCTTTTCACGGATCGGCAGATAATCCACGACCACACCGTAGGCCTTCTCGCCGGAGGCGACGGACTTCAGGACCGCACCATTGCCGCCGGCAGCGATCGCGCCATTCGTCTTGAGCTGCGTGTAATAATTCCAGCCAAGATCCTGAACGCCTGCGAGCGTCTGGGCGTGAATCAACGCGGCACCGGATGCAAGCGGGCTTGGCATGGCGATCAGGCCCTTGGCTTCGGGCTTTGCGAGATCCGCCCAGCTCGTCGGCTTCATCGCGGCCTGGGTGTTGTACATAATGCCGGTGGTGATCAGCTTGGTGGAGTGGTAATAGCCATCGGCATCGTAGAGGCTCGGATCAAAATTGGCGGCTTCCGGCGACTTGTAGGCCAACAGCTGGCCAGCCTGCTTCATCCGCTCGAGAGTAACGGTATCGGCGATCAGAAGAACATCGGCGGCCGGGTTGCCGGCCTGGATCTCAGCATTCAGCTTGGCCATTATCTGCGGTGTCCCGTCGCGCACCCACTGCACGTCGAGCCCCGGATTGGCAGCCTTGAAACCATCAATGGTCGCCTGGGCGTCCTCGTTCGGCTGGCTTGTATAAACCACGAGATCGGCGGCCTCGGCAGCACCGGCAAGCATGCCGAAAGCCACGAGGGCCGTGAAAGCGGAGAGAAGGTTTTTCATCGGGGCGTCCCTGTTCGAAGATAAGCGGCGGACGATAAGCATTCCAGATTGACAGCCATGTGACAGCTTTGGAGAAACTTCAAGCTTTCACCGCACCAACCTCCAATTCCGCCGCAACCGCGGAAATTTACTTTATCAATACTTTTCCTGTGGCGAGGCTTCATACCGAGGTCACTCGCAATTGTATTCATTCACAAATCCTGCCATGCCCTGCATGGGGTAATATTGCGGGGCACAAGATGAAAAGTCGCGAGCACTGGGGCGCACGGCTGCGCTATGAGTTCGACAAGAGCATGGCGGGAGGCGCGATCGCGCTGATCGGCTGGCTGGCACTGATTTCGCTGATCGTCATCATCCTGGCCGGTCTTTTCCTCTCGTTGACGGGCATCGCACCGGAAGGCGGAGAGCCGATGGGTTTCATCGAGGGCGCGTGGGAATCGCTGATGCGCACCTTCGACGCAGGCACTATGGGCGCCGACCAGGGCTGGAACTTCCGCCTCATAATGCTGCTGGTAACGCTCGCGGGGATCTTCGTCTTCTCCGCGCTTATCGGTGTCATCAGTTCCGGTCTCGAAGAAACGCTGAGCGAGTTGCGCAAGGGCCGCTCCCGCGTGCTCGAAACCGAACATACGATCATCCTCAACTGGTCGCCGTCCATTTTCGACGTCATCTCCGAGCTGATCATCGCCAACCAGAGCCGCCGCAATCCGCGCATCGTCATAATGGCGAACAAGGATAAGGTGGAGATGGAGGACGAGATCGCCGCCAAGATCGCCGACCGCAAGAACACCAAGATCATCTGCCGCAGCGGCGATCCGACCGATCTCTATGATCTCGGCATCGTGAACCCGCAGACATCCCGTTCGATCATCGTTCTCTCGCCGGATGGTGACGATGCCGACTCGCAGGTGATCAAGACCGTTTTGGCATTGGTAAATGATCCAAACCGGCGACCGGAAAAATACATGATTGCCGCCGAAATCCGCGATGCCGACAATGCGGAAGTCGCGCGCATCGTCGGCGGCGGGGAAATGCAGCTCGTCCTTGCCGACGATCTTATCGCCCGCATTGTCGTCCATACCAGTCGCCAGGCCGGTTTGAGTGCCGTCTATTCGGAACTTCTCGATTTTGATGGCTGCGAAATCTATACGCTCGACCAGCCGGATATTGTCGGCAAATCCTTCGGCAATGCCGTGCTTGCCTACGACAACAGCACCCTCATCGGCCTTTGCGACAAGGACGGTGCAATCCATCTCAATCCTAACCCCAACCGGATAATCGCGCCCGGCGAGCGTGCCGTGATCATTTCGGAAGATGACGCCTCGATCAGAACCTGGTCCGGGGACATGGGCATCGACAAGAATGCCATCCGGCCGATCATCAAGCGTGGCAAGACGGCGGAGCGCACCCTCATCCTCGGCTGGAACCGCCGCGGGCCGATCATTGCGTCAGAGCTTGCCCGTTACGTGGCGCCCGGCTCGCAGCTGACGATCGCGGCTGATACGGCGGAATTCGAAAGCGAGGTCGCGGCCCTGAAGCTCGACCCCGCCCTCCTGAGCGTCCGACCCCGGGTGATCGATACCAGCAGTCGCCGTGCACTGGACAACCTCGATATCCCGTCGTTCGACCATGTCCTGGTGCTCGGCTACAGCGATGACATGACTGCGCAGTCAGCCGACACGCGTACGCTCATCACACTCCTGCAGCTACGCAAGATCGGCGAAAGAGCCGACAAACATATCAGCGTGGTCAGTGAGATGATCGATGTGCGCAACCGCGAACTTGCCGAAGTCACCCGCGCAGAAGATTTTGTCGTCAGCAACAAGCTGGTCAGCCTCATGCTCGCCCAGGCTTCGGAAAACGAATCCATGGCCGCGATCTTCGACGAGTTGCTGGATGAGGCAGGATCGGAAATCTACATGCGGCCTATGAGCGACTACGTGGATATCTCAAAGCCCCTGAATTTCTTCACCGTGGGTCTCGCCGCCCTGCGCCGCGGCGAAGTCGCGCTTGGCTATCGCCGCCAGCGGGCGGATGACCCGGATATCCGCAATCTCGGTGGCGTTGTCGTTAATCCGAACAGGTCAGAGAAAATCACCTACACCGACAGCGACATGCTTATCGTGCTGGCCGCCGACTAATCGGACAGCCGAAGAAACCAAAGAGCCTGCCGTTCCGCGGCAGGCTTTTCCCCAAGGACTGGGCGGTCAGGCCGCTGCCCGGATTGCATTGGAAATCAGGCGGCCGAGCCGCTTGATACCTTCTTCGATCATCGCCTCGTCGGCGCAGGAGAAGCTCATGCGCAACGTGTTGGCATTGCTGCCATCCGCATAGAATGCCTTGCCCGGAACGAAGGCGACCTTTTCCGTGGCGATCGATTTCGCCAAGAGTTCGGCGCCGTCCATGCCTTCCGGCAGGGTGACCCACACGAACATGCCGCCTTCCGGGCGCGTCCAGGTGGCGGTCTTCGGCATATACTTGTCGAGTGCCGCCAGCATTGCATCGCGGCGCTTGCTGTAGACGGCCTTGATCTTGGCGACCTGGGCGTCGAAACCGCGCGAGGCAACGTGCTCGATGGCGATCTGGTTGATCGTCGAGGAATGCAGGTCGGCCGCCTGCTTCATCAGCACAAGCTTGCGGATGACCGGCATCGCTGCAACCACGAAACCGACGCGCAGGCCCGGCGCCAGCGTTTTGGAGAAGCTGCCGGTATAGATCGTCCGGGTATTTTCGATGCCGCCCTTTCGCGCGATATCAAGCGCCATGATCGGCGGAATGGCCTGCCCGTCATAACGAAGATGCTGGTAGGCGGCATCCTCAATGATTGCGATATCGAGCTCGTCGGCAAGCGCAAGCAGCTTTTCGCGCCCGGCCAGGTCGATCGTCTCGCCGGTCGGATTGGAAAAATCGGCCGAAAGATAAGCGAACTTGACGCCGCCGCCCAACTTGGCCGCAGTGTCGCGATAGGCCTCCGGCGTGCGATTGCCATTCAGCGACAGCTGGTCATAGTTCGGCTCGTAGGCATTAAAGGCCGAAAGCGCACCGAGATAGGTCGGCCAGGTGACCAGAGCCGTATCGTTCGGCGACAAGAAGAGCTTGCCGAGATAATCGAGCGCCTGCTGCGAACCGGACGTGATGAAGACATTGTCAGGTGTGCAATCGATGCCGATCCTGGCGACGTCGCGGGCGATCCATTCGCGCAGCGGCTTATAGCCTTCGCTGACCGAATACTGCAGCGCCGAGCCGACTTGCGCACTGGAAAAAATGTCCGAATAAGCTTCCTTGAACGCTACGTCTGGAAACAGCGCCGGATCTGGAATGCCGCCTGCGAAAGAGATGATGTCGGGTTGGTCGAGCAGCTTCAGCAATTCCCGGATTTCCGAAGCACGCATGCGGCCGGAGCGCGTCGCGAAGATATGTTCCCAATCAAGCACGGAATGTTTCCTCTTATTTCAACCTTATATGTCCGATCTTTACACAAAGATCGATAGGTCAGCAATACTGACCTATCGGGTTTTTCCCGGTTTTCTCTTGTTTAGCATTGCCCGAACGCGCTTGCCAGAAGAGGCAAGAAAAGAGAGGTTCCGACTGTCTGACTCACAAGGATTCAGACAGCTCTAGAGGAGGGAAAACATGCTCAAGAACATGGATCCGGCGTTGAACGCCGATGTGCTTCACGCCCTGCGTTCGATGGGACATGCAGACACCTTGGCGGTGGTGGACACAAATTTCCCGGCCGACGCGATTGCGCGGCAGACGACGCTGGGCAGGCTGCTCAGGATGGACAACATTTCCGCTGCCCGAGCGATGCAGGCGATCCTCTCCGTGCTGCCCCTCGACACGCCGCTGCAGCCAGCCGTTGGTCGAATGGAGGTCATGGGGGCTCCTGACGAGATCCCGGCACCGCAGCAGGAAGTACAGGCCGAAATCGACGCGGTCGAAGGCCAGTCAACGCCCATGTACGGCATCGAGCGCTTCGCCTTCTACGAACAGGCGAAGAAAGCCTATTGCGTCATCGCCACCGGTGAAACCCGCTTCTACGGCTGCTTCCTGCTGACGAAAGGCGTGGTACCGCCTGCCGGCTGAAAAAGGAAACGCCACGCATCAATGGCGATGCGTGGCGCAGTCTGAAAAGCGGAAAGCTTAGTTGACGGTCTTGTCGACCAGCTTGTTCTTGCCGATCCAGGGCATCATGCCGCGAAGCTTGGCGCCGACTTCTTCGATCTGATGGCTGTCGTTCATGCGGCGGATACCCTTGAAGCGGGCCATGCCGGAACGATATTCCTGCATCCACTCGGAGGTAAACTTGCCGGTCTGGATGTCCTTCAGGACGCGCTTCATTTCGGCCTTGGTTTCTTCCGTGATGATGCGCGGACCGGTGACATACTCGCCCCACTCGGCCGTATTGGAGATCGAGTAGTTCATGTTGGCGATGCCGCCTTCATAGATCAGGTCGACGATCAGCTTCACTTCGTGCAGGCATTCGAAATAGGCCATTTCCGGCGCGTAACCGGCTTCGACCAGCGTCTCGAAGCCGGCGCGGATCAGTTCAACCAGACCGCCGCAGAGAACGACCTGTTCGCCGAAGAGGTCGGTTTCGCACTCTTCCTTGAAATTGGTTTCGATGATGCCCGAACGGCCGCCGCCGACGCCGCAGGCGTAGGAAAGCGCGAGCTCAAGCGCATTGCCGGATGCGTTCTGGTGAACGGCGACCAGGCACGGCACGCCGCCGCCCTTCTGGTATTCGCCGCGCACTGTGTGCCCTGGGCCTTTCGGGGCGATCATGACAACGTCTACCGAAGCCTTCGGCTCGATCAGGCCGAAGTGGACGTTGAGGCCGTGTGCAAATGCGATTGCAGCGCCATCGCGGATGTTCGGAGCGATCTCCGACTTGTAGATGTCGGCCTGCAATTCGTCAGGCGTCGCCATCATCAACAGGTCGCCCCACTTGGCGGCTTCGGAAACGGTCATCACCTTGAAGCCGTCGGCTTCCGCCTTCTTGATCGTGGCGGAACCGGCCTTCAGAGCGATCGCGACATTGTTCGCACCGGAATCCTTGAGGTTCAGCGCATGGGCGCGACCTTGGGAGCCGTAGCCGACGATGACGACATTCTTCGCCTTGATGAGATTGAGATCGGCATCACGATCGTAATAAACGCGCATTGTATGTTCCTTCCCTATGCGTGTGGGTTTGTTAATGGGTTATCGTCCCGCGGAAATGCCGAGCGTTTCCGCCGATTGTTTTTGCGTGCCGTGAAGCGTCAGGAAGGCTTCCACCGCCTTCTGCGCCTGGCGCGCATTGTCCTTGAGGCCCGGCTCGCCGAGCAGCATGCGCACATGCAGGTCTGACACGATCAGTCCATAAAGGGTGTGGTATGCGCTATCAGCATTGTCGAAACGCAGGAGCCCTGCCCGCTTGCCCTGCTCGATGAGCGCAATCGCTCGACGGTCGATCTGGCGGCGACCATGTTCGATGAGGAGCTTGCCGAGCTTGGAGCCCTCGCGGCCCGCCTCCGCCTTGTTGATCTGGCCGATCGCCAACCGGTTAAGCGCCAGCGACACGTCGCCCGCCAGCACTTCCAAGAGGTCGCGCGCAAAGAGTTCGAGATGCTCGCGCAAAAGGTCCGCCGTCAGGCGCTCGCCGGAACGCTCGTAGGTGCGGACCTTGCTCGCCTGATGGGCAATCATTGCGGCAAGCAGCCCTTCACGGTCGCCAAACCACTTGTAGAGGCTTTCCTTCGAACAATTGGCGGCACGCGCCAGACCCGAAGTCGTCAACGCCTTCTCCCCACCCTCCACGAGCAGCCGAAGCGCCTGTTCCAGAACGGCGTTCTGGCGCGGCGTAAACTCAGGCATATTCGTAGCGTCGGGTCTCACGGCGATTTTCCTTTCAGTACCGTACGGTACGGTTCTGCCTATAAAGCATCCGACGCGATCGTCAAGCCCGTTCTTTGACGAGTCTCATCGAGGATGAAGGATTCTGCGCTGGATGTTCAGCTCCCTGTGTCGCAGCGACAAAGCGCTCGAATTCCCGGTTGATTGCAGGTCTCAGGTCTTTATTCCGCAGCAGCGAGGATCGCATCTACGTCCCTCAGTGGCGACACGCCGTAAAGGCGGCTGTATTCCCGGCTGAACTGCGATGGGCTCTGGTAACCGACCCGATGGCCGGCACTGCCGACATCGAGGCCTTCCAGAAGCATAAGCCGCCGAGCCTCGTGCAGGCGCAGCTTCTTCTGGAACTGCACCGGCGTCATCGCCGTCACCGATTTGAAATGGTGGTGGAGCGAAGACGGGCTCATTCCGACATGGTCTGCAAGGTCCTCGATCCGCAGCGTCCTGTGAAAATTGGCACGCAGCCAGGCAACCGCTCGGGCGATGCGGTTGCTGCGGCTTTCCGACGTCGCGATATGCAGCAGCCGCGGCCCATCCGGCCCGGAGAGCACCCGATAGATGACTTCCTCCTCGATGAGCGGCGCCATGGCCGCGATATCCTCCGGCCGGTCGAGCAGGCGAAGCAGCCGCGTCGCTGCGTCAAGCAGTTCGGGCGTTGCGACATTGGCGACGATGCCGCGCATAGCGTCGGTGCTGGAACTCGGTCGCGGAACGTCGACCCGCTCCAGAAGCGCGGAAAGCCTGCCCGGATCGATTGCGAGGACGAAACATAAATGCGGCGCCTCCGGGCTTGCGACCGTGACGCGCGATGTCACCGGCAATTCGATCGAGGTGAGAAGACAATCCCCGACGCCGTATGCGATTGTCTCGTCCCCGAGCTTCACGCTCTTGGTGCCTTGCAGCACCAGGCAGATGCAGGGCCGGTAATCCATATAGAGCGGCGCGGACGGGACCGACCGCCGGCCGAGCACGAGGTTTTCGATGGCCGTACACACCTCCCCGTCCTTCGGAACATGCCGTGCGGCAATTGAGGCCGCCTCGTGGTAGGGGTTGAAGGGCAGTGTCATCGAGACCTCCGATCAGCAAGTGAGTGCTTCCACTAAGCTGAATTAGACCTCCGAGCCAACAGGTTTGCCATCACTTTTGCAGGATCGTGCAAAAAGCTAGCAGGATCGCTCTAACGCTGTTGCACAGCCCGGAGGCATAGTCCGGCCGTCCAATTCCCCCTAAACCCAACAGATGAATGGAGCTTTCCATGGCTATCGCTAGAGGCTATGCAGCGACCGATGCGTCGAAACCCTTAACGCCTTTCACCTTCGAGCGCCGCGAACCGAATGACGACGACGTCGTCATCGACATCAAGTTCGCCGGCATCTGCCATTCGGACATCCACACCGTTCGCAATGAATGGAAGAACGCCGTCTATCCGATCGTGCCGGGCCACGAGATCGCCGGAATCGTGACTGCTGTCGGTTCGAAGGTCACCAAGTTCAAGGTCGGCGATCACGTCGGCGTAGGCTGCTTCGTCGATTCTTGCGTCGGCTGCGCTGCCCGTGACCTCGACAATGAACAATACATGCCGGGCCTCGTGCAGACCTATAACAGCGTCGATGCCGACGGCAAGACGGCGACCCAAGGCGGTTATTCCGACCACATCGTCGTCAAGGAAGGTTACGTCCTCTCTATCCCGGACAACCTGCCGCTCGACGCTTCCGCGCCTCTGCTCTGCGCCGGCATCACGCTTTATTCGCCGCTCAAGCACTGGGGTGCCGGTCCCGGCAAGAAGGTTGCGATCGTCGGCATGGGCGGACTTGGCCATATGGGCGTCAAGATTGGCTCAGCTATGGGTGCCGATATCACCGTACTCTCCCAATCGCTCTCCAAGAAGGAAGACGGCCTGAAGCTCGGCGCGAAAGAATACTACGCCACCAGCGACGCATCGACCTTCGAAAAGCTCGCCGGCACCTTCGACCTGATCATCTGCACTGTGTCCGCTGAAATCGATTGGAACGCCTATCTCGGCCTGCTGAAGGTCAATGGCACCATGGTCGTCGTCGGCGCTCCGGAAAATGCCATTCCGGTCCACGCCTTCTCGCTCATTCCCGGCCGGCGCAGCCTCGCCGGCTCCATGATCGGGTCGATCAAGGAAACCCAGGAAATGCTGGACTTCTGCGGCAAGCACAACATCGTGTCGGAGATCGAAAAGATCAACATCCAGGATGTCAACGAAGCCTATGAACGCGTCCTGAGGAGCGACGTCCGTTACCGCTTCGTCATCGACATCGCCTCGCTGGCCGCCTGAGACAAAAAAGTCGAAACGGGAAGGGCGGTCCGCGGACCGCCCTTATACATTGAGAGGCCGGAGCGTCTGTTATGATGCTCCGGCCTCGTTTGTCATTGGGGTGATCGCAACACCGCAATGGCTGAGGGCAAAGC